>CAYTUB010000004.1:0-62665 GCA_964441145.1 uncultured Acidimicrobiales bacterium | reverse complement strand
ACCTCGGTGTAGCACTTGCACCTGTTGGTCCTGCTGGCGTAACCGGTGGCTGGCTCTGGACCTGGTCGTTCGCGATCCCAGAGAACGCTCCTAACGCCGAAGCAGCATGGGAATTCATCAGCTGGGCAACCTCTGAAGACTTCATCCGTGTCTCAGGCGAGAACGGTGACGGCGGATGGGCAGCTGCCCCTCCCGGATCACGTACCTCAACCTACGAGAACCCTGAGTACCTTGCAGAGACCGAAACCTTTGCAGCAACCGTGCTTGACCAGATCAATGGTGCTAACCCAGAGAACCCTGGAACCACGCCTCGCCCAGGTCTTCCTGGCGTCCAGTACGTAGGTATCCCAGAATTCCAGGACATCGGTACCCGATGCACCCAGGAAATCTCAGCTGCAATCGCAGGATCGCAGTCGGTGGATGCAGCGCTTGATGCTTGCCAGGCAATTGCCTCTGAGGTAAGCCAGTAATTTGTTTGGTTGATGTCAACGGCATCAACTGGATGTAATTAGTATTGGGATTCGGCCCCCGCACAGCGTGTGCGGGGGCCGCTTCCTGCTTAAACTGACGGAAGAGTTCGGCCCCTGGAGGTCGAGCTAGGGAGACAAAGGGCGCTGTGACAACCGCTGAAATACCGAATCTAGACACGCGAGTTGAGGTCGTAGGAGTAGATCCTGATGACGTCAAAAAGGCGGAACGTCGAGAACGCTGGTTACGGCGACTACCACTTCTCCCAGCGCTGATCTTCACGATCATCGTCACCCAGGTCCCGTTTGTTATTGCACTGTGGATCTCTCTAAACGATTGGGCTTTCCTTACGCCGAACCCGATCGAATTCGTCGGCCTCGATAACTACGGGCCGATCTTTACCAACAGCCGTTTCCGTGACGCTGTGGTCAATACGTTCTGGATCACCTTCGGAACCGCATTGTTCTCGACGATCCTTGCGACCGGCCTTGCCGTCGCCCTCGATAAGAAGTTCATTGGACGCTCGCTCGTCCGTACGCTTCTGATCACGCCATTCCTCACCATGCCGGTGGCGGCATCGCTGATCTGGCGTAACAGTATTCTCGATGTCCGATTCGGATTCGTGAACTTCATCTTGACAAGCCTCGGGTTCGAAGCCTTCGAAACCGCAGGGTCACCGCTGTTCACCGTGCTGGTCTTCTCGATCTGGCAGTGGACGCCGTTCCTTATGTTGATCCTGCTCGCCGGGCTTCAGAGCCAGTCGCCGTCGGTCCTCGAAGCCGCTCGAGTCGACGGCGCCAGCAACTCGGCAATCTTCTTTCAAATCACGCTCCCGCATCTGCGCCCCTATCTCGAACTCGGCGCCTTGTTGAGCTCAATCTTCTTGATCCAGACCTTTGACGCTGTGGATCAGCTCGTCGGTGGCGCACTCGGCGCCCAGAACGTGCCGTTCTTTGTCCACCAACGAGCTATCGGTGGTGCATTTGAGTTCGGTGAAGCTTCAGCATTTGGTGTGGTGGTCGTGGTCTTCTCGATCATCCTGGCGACATTCTCGCTCCGAGTGCTTTCGGGTCTACTTGATGGAGAGGACGTCGTATGAGTGCAAACGATGACATCGTTGGCTTTAAGAGCCGTTGGAGTTCGGTCGGCGCAGGAGTTGTCGGCTGGAGTGCAGCCATCATCTTCTTCTTCCCCATCTTTTGGATGGTTCACACCTCGTTTAAGACCGAGGAAGACGCACAGAGTCTCGATCCGGTCTTCTTCTTCTCACCATCGTTGGACCGCTACCGAGAGGTCAGCGCCGACTTTGGTGGCAACCTGAGCGCCGTCGAGGCATTCACGAACTCAATCAGTGTCGTGCTTACCTCGACCATCCTCGTACTGATCATGGGTATCCCTGCGGCATACGCCCTCACCATTCGGCCTGTACCGAAGTGGCGAGATGTGTTGTTCTTCTTCATCTCGACGAAGTTCCTGCCTATCGCTGCCGCGATCGTGCCGTTGTTCTTCTTCGCACGAGCAATCCCGTATCCAACGCTTGGATTGCCGTTCCTTGATGCGGATCAGCTCCTCGGTACCCGACTGGGGCTGACGATCGTCTACACGGCGTTCAACCTGCCTCTTGGTGTCTGGATGATGCGCTCGTTCTTCGATGAGGTTCCAAAGGAACTCATCGAGGCCGCACAAATCGATGGAGCGTCCATCTTTGCCCAGCTTCGCTCGGTCATCTTGCCGATCGTGTCGCCAGGTATTGCGGCAACGGCGCTTCTCAGCTTCATCTTTGCCTGGAACGAATTCTTCCTGGCTCTCAACCTCACTTCGGCTAGTACGGCAACGGTTCCTATCTGGGTAACCGCTATCGTCGACGGACGTGGGCAATTCTTCGCAAAGCTGTCGGCTGGTGCGACAATGGCTTCCATCCCGGTTATCGCCGCCGGTTGGATCGCACAAAAGCGACTGGTTCGTGGCCTGTCGCTCGGCGCTATCAAGTAACGTTTCATAAATCACCACCACTGCGTGGACGGAGGAAGTCGTGGCTGAGGTCACCTATGAAAATGCAAGCCGTATTTACGGGTTCGGTTCGAACCTTGAGGTACGGGCTGTCGACAAGCTGAACCTTGAAATCAACGACGCCGAACTGTTGGTGCTCGTCGGTCCATCGGGCTCTGGTAAGTCGACTGCGTTGCGCATGCTCGCTGGTCTTGAATCGGTGAACGAAGGACGTATCACGATCGATAACCGTGATGTGTCGCTCGTGCGCCCGCAGGATCGTGACATCGCCATGGTCTTCCAGAACTATGCGCTCTATCCACAGATGACCGTGGGTGAGAACATGGGTTTTGCTCTCAAGCAGCAGAAGGTCCCCAAGGACGAGCGTCGTCAGCGTGTTGAAGAAGCCGCTCGCATCCTCGACCTCTCGCCGTACCTCGATCGTAAGCCAAAGGCGCTCTCGGGTGGTCAGCGACAGCGTGTCGCCATGGGCCGTGCGATTGTTCGTGAGCCCAAGGTATTCCTTATGGACGAGCCATTGTCGAACCTCGACGCCAAGCTGCGTGTACAAACCCGTACCGAGCTCGTCGATCTCCAGGCTCGTCTTGGTGTTACCACCGTGTACGTGACCCACGATCAGGTCGAAGCTATGACCATGGGCCATCGCGTGGCCGTTCTCGATCATGGTGAACTCAAGCAGGTCGACACCCCAGGCCGCCTGTATAGCCATCCTGACAACCTCTTTGTTGCGGGTTTCATTGGTTCTCCGGCTATGAACCTCGTCGAAACCGAACGTTCGGGCGACGAGCTCCACCTTGGAGACAGCGCCGTGCCGATTACCGAATCGGTCAAGGCTGACTTGCGTGCCTCGAACTCGAAGAAGTTCGTGATCGGTGCACGTCCCGAGCACCTCACCACCGCCGAGGGCGGAACCATTGGTAAGGCCAACGTGATCGAGGACCTCGGTTCCGAAGCGTTCATCCATACGATCCTTCCGCATCAAGGTGAAGAGAAGACCGTCGTTGTCCGTGTGCCTGGCGAAACGGCCATCTCACGCGGCGATTCGATCCCTGTTGGGGTCAGCGGCCCGCTTCATATCTTCGATGCTGAGTCGGGAGTTCGTCTCGGTCAAGCCGACGACGAGTAGCGGTTCTCCATGCTTGCAGCAGTAGAGGCTGGTGGCACGAAATTTCGAGCCGCGATCTTTAGCGACGAGATGACCATCGAAGATCAGGAGTGGATTCCCACTACGACGCCTGATGAGACGCTCGGCGCCGTGGAAGCTTTCTTTGCAAAATATAGCGGGATCACTGCCCTTGGGATCGCGTCCTTTGGTCCTCTCGTGGTCGACAAGTCATCTCCCAAATTCGGCTCGATTGCAACGACTCCCAAGCCCAGCTGGACGGGTGCTCCGTTGCTCAGCCGGCTTGCCGAGTCGTTGGGTGTTCCCGCTGATATCCAAACCGATGTGGAAGCAGCTGCAGTAGCCGAGTGGCGTCACGGTGAAGGCCGAGGCTTCTCACGAGTTGGCTACGTCACAGTTGGTACCGGTATCGGCGCGGCGCTTGCGGTCGATGGCGTTCCCTATCGCGGGCGGGCGCACACGGAGATGGGTCACGTTCCCGTCCGTCGCCACCCCGACGACGACTACCCGGGCCGTTGTCCGTTCCACGGTGACTGTCTTGAAGGAATGGCCTGTGGCCCCGCCATTGCGGAGCGTTGGGATGCGGATCCAAAGACCTTGTCTGACCGTGACGACGTTTGGGACTTAGAGGCCTACTACCTCGCCCAGTTGATTCGGGTCTACTCCTACACCTTTGCGCCAGACATCGTGCTCTTTGGTGGCGGAGTTGGGACGCAACCGCATTTGGACGACCGCATCCGCAAGGCTGCCGATATTGACTTGGGTGGATATATCGTCGACGGACCCCCAAAGATCGTTACCGCCGGCCTCGGGGAAGACGCCGGTCTCTTCGGCGCAGCCGTCGTAGCAGCCTCTCTGCTGTCCTGAGCGGTCACGTCGCTCCCTGCGGCACGCTCTACCCCTCCACACACACCCGCAACGGGCCGCGTGGGCATAGAGGCTCCTAGCGAGCCAAGCTGCGGGATGGCAATTGCAGTTCCGTTTCCGTCTGTCCAGCCGCCGGGGTATGCCTGGTTGGCCAATGAACCCACCTTTGACCCGGACCGTCACTTGCAGCTGGAGACTCCTACCGAGGTCCTCACGCTCGCAGACTTGGGCTATGACGCGGAGGAAATCGCCCAGAAGGTGACTCCTGTGGCGGCCTCGAATGCCTTTCGGGTGCTGAGCGATGAGGGTGCAGAGGTTTTGCTTTCGGTGGCCCGAGAGCTGCGACAGTTCGCCTGCGCCGCTGGCGAACGCATCGAGAACGTCGTGCGCGGCGGTTGCTACCGTTCGAAGTGGTTGCGGGACCTGTGCCTCAGCCCCGAGGTCACCGCGCATCTCTCCAGCATCTATGGCATCGAGATCGCTCCACATCCAATGCCGGTCCACCTCGGGCACATGAACTTCGAACCCGACTCGATTGATAACGCGATCGACAAGTGGCACCACGACACGCTTCCCCTTGACTACGTGATGATGGTGACCGACCCCGCCGAGGTGGATGGCGGGCGTTTCGAATACTTCCACGGGACAAAACACGAAGCAGCCGAGATGGCCGCCGCACAACAAACCCCTCCCCAAGATCGTGTCGTGGCCCCCGACTTCCCCGGACCCGGGTACGCCATTGCGCTTCACGGCGACATGGTTGTACACCGGGCAGGGCCCGTGTTTTCCCAGTGCGAACGGATCTCGATGGTCAACGGATACGTGTCGATGGATACCTCGCTCGTCGAGCAAGCCCGGAACAAGGATCTGATGACGGTCGATGACCCTGAGGTGCTCTACACCGAGTGGGCCAAGATGGCCGCGTGGCGATCAGCCTCCCGGCTACAGACGCTGGTCGATACCTTGCCCTTCACCAACGACAAAGACGCGGTTATCGGTGAACTTGAGTCAGCTATCGAGGACGCGACGCGTGCCATTGCTGACATGGGCCACGGCCCAGAGGCAATAGCTCACTACGAGCGCTAGGCGTCGGCACGCTCCAAGCGACGTTCGTGGATCTCTGAGAAGACAAGCATGAGCCAGCCGGCGAGCAGCAGGTAGAACGATGTGCGAAGCGCCAAGGTGCTTGCATCGGTGAAGCCGGTGACCGCGAGCTCCGCAGCCGGGGCTGGAGTCTCTACCGTGCCCTGAACTTCGACGGGGATCTCGATGACGAGTTGGGCTCGGTCGCTGTCGTCTTCGTCGCCGCCTTCGAGGCCATTTCCGGTGGTGTCATCGTCGGTGATGAAGGTGTCGTCGTTGATGGCGTCGGGGGTGGAGTCGATGTCGGTGACGGGGTTGCCGTCGCTGTCGGTGGCGTCGCTGATTTCGGCGAAGTTGTCGATGGTTCCGGTTGCGTCAGCGTCGACGGTGAAGGTGATGTTGACGGTGGTGCTGTCGCCTGCGGCGAGTGCAGCGATTGGTGTTGCGAGTGTGGCGGTGCCGTCGCCGTTGTCGGTCCATGCGCTGTCGTCAAGGGTGAGTCCGTCTGGGGTGAAGTCGGTGACGGCGATGTTTGCTGCGTCGACTTGGCCTTGGTTCTCAACGGTGATGGTGAAGGTGGCCGAATCGCCAGGGGCGACGGTTGCGAGGTTGGTGCCATCGTCGAGCTGCTTGATCAACGCAAGATCAAAGTCGGAAACGACTACTTCGACTGGCTCTTCCTCTTCTACCGGCTCTTCTTCGACAGGGACGTCGATGACGAGTTGGGCTCGGTCGCTGTCGTCTTCGTCGCCGCCTTCGAGGCCATTTCCGGTGGTGTCATCGTCGGTGATGAAGGTGTCGTCGTTGATGGCGTCGGGGGTGGAGTCGATGTCGGTGACGGGGTTGCCGTCGCTGTCGGTGGCGTCGCTGATTTCGGCGAAGTTGTCGATGGTTCCGGTTGCGTCAGCGTCGACGGTGAAGGTGATGTTGACGGTGGTGCTGTCGCCTGCGGCGAGTGCAGCGATTGGTGTTGCGAGTGTGGCGGTGCCGTCGCCGTTGTCGGTCCATGCGCTGTCGTCAAGGGTGAGTCCGTCTGGGGTGAAGTCGGTGACGGCGATGTTTGCTGCGTCGACTTGGCCTTGGTTCTCAACGGTGATGGTGAAGGTGGCCGAATCGCCAGGGGCGACGGTTGCGAGGTTGGTGCCGTCGTCGAGCTGCTTGATCAACGCGAGATCGAAGGTGTCGGCGTTCGCTGCGCCGCCAGCCTCGAGGAAGGCATCAGAAGCGCTTACGTTGGTGGCGTCGCCGGCGATGTCAATGCTTCCGTCGTTGGTGAATTCCGTGGCGTTGGCGTCGGTGATCATCATCTGGAAGGCAAAGCGAACCCGCTGGTCGACCATCTCTGGTGTGACTTCAAAGACCACGGTGGACATTTCCGGGGTGCAGGTCTCGGTGTAGGTCGCAGGATCAAGAGTCGCGATGACGTCGCCTGACGCCAGCTCGCGAATCGTGCCAACAGTGGTGGAACAGTCCAGGGCAACACCAGGTCCGGGGGTGTCGACAATGGTGACCGTTGCGCCGACATCGTCAGCGGTGAGCAGGCGGGTGTCGATGCCGGTGAGGATTTCGTTACCCGCAGCTGTTGGCTGATCGAGAATAACCAGGAACTTGCCCGCATTCTCGTTCGGAACAAAGACCGTGATTTCGATCATCTGCGTGAAGGTGCCAGACGCCGTTACGAAGGTGAGATCTTCGACGGTGCCTTCCTCGATGGCGTCACGGTTCAAGCCTGTGCTGATGAAGGCGGTACCAGAAATATTGTTCTGTCCGTTGATCGCGTCGGTCAGCGTGAAGGTAATAACGCTGTTGCTCACCGTCGCCACAGCAATGACTGCGCCCGCTGGGTCCGCAAGGTCGAATGTGAGCGAATCGGGAACGTCGAGAGCTTCTGGAAGGTCCAAGCTGAAGAAGTCGCCCCCGGAAGAACCGTTGGGAACCGTCCAGTCGACCTCAAAGTCGACATCGGCAAAGATCGTGGCGTCGGAGGTGGTTACTCGCACGTCGGTGACCGCGTCGGTGATCTCCGCAGCGCTAGCGGGGGCCGCAACCGCAGTAATGAGGAACAAGAAGGTGGAGAATACGGCAAACCACCTGGGCGCCTTCCGGGTAGTACGGGTCCGTTGCATGTTGTTGCTCCTATCAGGCTCGCGCCTGTCCGTTCCGTCAAGAACGCGCTTCGCGCTGTCCGCCACAGCCATACGCAAAAGGTACGGCAAACAGGACAGTAAGGGCCAGGCGGGGCAAAGTTGATAGGTATTTAGACTCAATCTTAGGGTGGCTTTGTGCCTTTACCCCAATGTTTTCGGGCCTCTGGAGCCATAAGATCACGTTTTCCAGCACGGGCGGCGCTGGAGGAAACATCATGAAGAATTTCGGGTGTTTCAAGCATCAGAACCTCGTCGTCGGACACGGCGACTCCCGATCGTTCTGCGACCACCACGGTCGGTAGAGCTGCGACCGCAGCATCGCGTGCAGATGCATCGGCGTAGTAGATGACATTGTTCACCTGGACCCACTTATCGGCGCCCATAATCACGACGTCAAAGCCTTCGGCGATCTCGGCAATGAGTTGTTTGTCGGTGTGGGTGACCTCGAGCCAGGGATGTGCAGCGGCATCGGCGCGCAACAACGCAAGGCGCTCGTCAAAGCTTGGGCCCGGGGGAGCGGGCTTGTCGAGGGCCACCCGAGAAACCGTGAGAACAATGGTGTCGAGCGCGTGTTTCGTTCGTGCGAGGCGCGCAATTTCTAGGTGCGCGACGGTGAGCGGGTTGAACGAACCGGGGAAGACACCTCGACGAAGCTGTTGGCCTACCACGCCTGCCATGTTGCCTTGAGTGCGACTTCATTGGCATACTCACGGGGTGTTTTCGCACGCCAACCTCGTAGTAGTAGTTATTTAGCACACGACGATTTCGTCGTGTGCTTCGCCTTCCCAACCGGGAAGGCTTCTTCGTTTTTGGCCCCAGCACACTGAATTCACCAGGTACACGCTCACATAGGAAATGATGATTATGCAGATGGATGGAGGACAGGCACTTCTAAAGGCCCTCGAGTTCGAGGGTGTTGAAGTGGTATTTGGTTATCCCGGTGGCGCGATCATGCCTGTGTACGACTCCATGGTTGGAGGATCAGGTCCTCGCCACGTGCTGGTGCGCCACGAACAAGGCGCCGGGCATATGGCTTCGGGTTACGCGCATGCGACCGGTAAGCCGGGCGTTGTGATGGTGACGAGCGGACCTGCGGCAACCAACATTGTTACGCCACTGGCCGATGCGTACCTCGACTCGGTTCCCATGGTCGCAATCACCGGCCAGGTTCCCTACGGACTGATCGGAACCGACGCCTTTCAAGAGACGGATACGACCGGCATCACGATGTCGATTACCAAGCACAACTACCTGGTGTCAGACCCCAACGACATTCCCCAGGTGGTCCACGAGGCATTCCACATCGCCACCACTGGGCGGCCAGGTCCAGTGCTTATCGATCTGCCGAAGAACATCACCGATGTGCGCAACCCCGATTCGGCAATGACGTGGCGAGATCCGGTCGCTATCGACCTGCCTGGCTTTAAGCCCGTACTCGATGGCGAGCCAGACGACATCAAAGCTGCGGTTGCACTGATGCTGAAGGCGTCCCGTCCGGTCATCTATGCCGGCGGCGGCATCTTGAATGCGCGTGGAGCCGACGAGCTTCGTGCCCTCGCGGAGAAGCTCAACATTCCGGTGGTCACCACCCTGATGGCCCGCGGAGCGCTACCCGATAGCCATGAACTCAACCTTGGTATGCCAGGCATGCACGGCAACTACACCGCCGTCATGGCCATGCAAGAGTCCGACCTGCTCATCGCCATGGGCAGTCGCTTCGACGATCGTGTCACCGGCAAGGTCGACTCGTTCGCTCCCGACGCCAAGGTCATCCATGTCGATATCGACCCCGCAGAGCTCGGCAAGATCCGCATGCCCGACGTCGCGATCCGTGGCGACGCCAAGCGGGTCATGGCTCAAATGCTCGACGAAATCGGGTCGTCGGCGCCAGCCGACCACGGCGCCTGGCGCTCGACGCTTTCGGGATGGCAGGAGAACTATCCACTCGCCTATGAAGATGCAGAGCCTGGCGGCAAGCTCAAGCCACAGATGGTGCTCGAGCGTCTGCACGAGCTGTCCCCAGCGGACACCATCGTCGCCTCTGGCGTAGGGCAGCACCAGATGTGGGCGAGCCAGTACTGGAAGTTCGAGCAGCCCTATACCTGGCTGAACTCCGGTGGCCTCGGCACCATGGGCTACTCGATTCCGGCCGCCATTGGCGCCAAGGCCGGCATGCCAGAGCGCACCGTCTGGTCAGTCGACGGCGATGGCTGCTTCCAGATGACCTCTCAGGAGCTCATCACCGCAGCCGTTGAGGGCATCCCGATCAAGGTCGCCTTGCTCAACAACACCTACCTCGGCATGGTCCGACAATGGCAGGAGATGTTCTACGAGAACCGCTTGTCCGAGGTCGATCTCGGCGGACCGATTCCCGACTACGTCAAACTCTCAGAGGCCATGGGTTGCGTCGCGATCCGAGTCGAAGACCCAGACGAGGTTGACGCTGCCATCGAACGAGCCAACGCCATCAACGATCGGCCGGTCGTCATCGAGTTCGTCACCGAACCAAACGAGAACGTGTACCCGATGGTTCCCGGTGGCAAGAGCAACTCTGAAGTGGTCGTGCCTCCATTCCAGCAAAAGGACACCGCCCAGTGACTGAAATGAAGCGTTCACAGCTCACCGAAACACACACGCTGGCGGTGCTTGTCGAAAACAAGGCGGGCGTTCTTGCTCGCGTCGCCGGTCTGTTCGCACGCCGAGGATTCAACATCGAATCGTTGGCTGTTGCTCCCATCGACGACCGGTTCAGTCGGATCACGATCGTTGTCGACGCAGTGTCGGCTCCCATCGACCAGATCAAAAAGCAGCTCGACAAGCTGATCGATGTAGTCGACATCGAGGAGCTATCACCAGAACACTCCGCATTGCGCGAAATGGTGCTCGTCCGCCTCGAGATCGACGATGAAGTAAAGATCGCCGATGTCGAGTCGTTGGTCGAAGGGTTCAGCGGCAGCGTCTTGCGCGTCCGGGATCGACAGATGATGCTTTCGTTGTCGAGTCGCCCCGACGACCTCGACGCGTTTCTCGAGAAACTCCAACCATTTGGCATCGCTGAACTGCAACGAACCGGAGCGATTGCCATACCAGGCATCTAGGACGAACTTTTTCGGAGCCATTAACGGCCCGACCGATTACGATTTCACCCAGCAAACTCAACTCAGAAAGACACACAGTGGCAAACATCTACTACGAGAAGGACGCCGATCGTTCGTTGATCGCCGACAAGAAGGTCGCGGTCCTCGGGTACGGCTCCCAAGGCCACGCACACGCGTTGAACCTGAAGGAGTCAGGCATCGACGTGCGCGTCGGCTTGCGAGACGGCTCGTCATCGAAAGCCAAGGCCGAAGAGGCGGGTCTCACGGTGAAGTCAATCGCTGAGGCCACCGCCGAAGCCGACGTCATCATGGTTCTGCTTCCAGACACCGAGCAGGCAGAGATCTACGAAGAGCACATCCTGCCCAACCTTGAGCCTGGCAACGCATTGGCGTTCGCCCACGGCTTCAACATCCGTTTCGATCTGATCGAGCCGCCTGAGGACGTCGACGTGATCATGATCGCACCAAAGGGTCCCGGTCACCTCGTGCGCCGTACCTACGTCGAAGGCGGCGGCGTACCGGCCATCATCGCTGCTGAGAACGATGCAAGCGGTCACGCCATGGGCCTCGCCCTCGCATACGCGGACGCCATCGGTGGCGCCCGGGCAGGCGTGATCGAGACCACCTTCACCGAGGAGTGCGAGACCGACCTCTTCGGCGAGCAAGTCGTGCTTTGTGGCGGTACCTCCGAACTGGTTCGTTCCGGTTTCCAGACCTTGGTCGACGCTGGCTACCAACCAGAGATCGCCTACTTCGAGTGCCTTCACGAGCTCAAGCTCATCGTCGACCTCATGTACGAAGAGGGCATCTCCGGTATGCGCTACAGCGTGAGTGATACCGCGGAGTACGGCGACCTCAGCCGTGGCCCGCGCATCGTCAACGACGACACCCGCGCCGAGATGAAGAAGATCCTGACCGAGATCCAGGACGGCACCTTCGCCGAAGAATGGGTTGCGGAGTCCAAGTCAGGCCGCAAGAACTTCCTCGCAATGGAAGAAGAGGGCAAGGACCACCTCATCGAGAAGGTTGGCTCCACGCTACGAGGCATGATGCCGTGGATTTCAGCTGGAAAGCAGTCCGTTAAGGACGCCGCAGGCGGCCAGGGCTAAATCTCACGTCTTAGAAAATTTGTGCACTTCTCCACCTTGACGGGGGAGAAGTGCACATAGATTTGGCGACCCCTACATCTCTCGCGGGAGGCAAAAATGCCAAGAGTTGCTGTCCTCAACCAAAAGGGTGGGGTCGGAAAGACGACCGTCACCCTCGGTCTCATATCTGCTGCTTTGGCCAAAGGCCGGTCGGTGATGGCTGTCGATCTCGACCCTCAGGCAAGCGCTGCCTGGGCGCTCGGGCTCGACGAACCCACCGGACTGGTCGACGCGCTCAAAGCTGGGGGAACCGGGTCGAGTCGAGATGCCGTTGCTCCATCGTCGTGGAGCCCAGCTGTCGGTGTTATTTCTGGCGGCTTGGATATGCAGCAATGGCTTCCCGAGGGAGGCCCAAAGACGTCTGCGCGTGTGTTGTCGAAGGTATTGAAGGGTGTCGATGACGACCACGACATCACCTTTCTTGACTGTCCCGCCGGGTTGGGTCAAATCACCCTGAACGCGCTTGGAGCAGCCGACGTTGCTCTCGTGGTTGCAGAGCCATCGGCGTTCTCGAACAACACGATGGGGCCGGTCGCCGACATGATCGACGATGTCTGGGATCGCATCAACCCTGGCCTCGACCTCGGTGGGGTCATCGTGAATCGTCAACCCCCGGTCTCCAAGGAGGCTGAGGCGCGCTACGACGAGTTGGGAAAGGTCGTTGGAAAGCGGACGATCTGGAAGCCCGCGGTTCCTCAACGAGTGATCGTGAACGAAGCTCTCGGCGCCCGTCGGCCCATTCATAGCTTTGGAGCTCGAGCCGCCGACGTCACCGACGCGTTCGACACGCTCTATCGCAAGCTCGAACGCACGGTTGCGCCCTAAGGGATCCTGGTTGTCGACTCGGCGACCTAGTCTGAGACCTCGAGATGGACAACGAGCCCGCACCAAAGCCAATCAGTGAAGAAGAGCTCGGCGAACTCTTCACGTTCACACAGGACCCGACAGCAATCGTTCCTGGCGAAGGCGTGGTCACCGTCTGGGCGTTGGCGTGGTTTCCCAAGGACGAATGGTCCAAGGCAATCGCATTGTGGCCCGAACTTCTCGACACAATGCCCGCCGATCACGATGACTACTCCAAACGTGTGGAGGCGAACCTCAAGGCAGCCGCAGAGCGAGAGGCTGGCTCCCCAGACGTCTCTCCACTGCATGTGGATGCGTTGCTAGCCGAGTACGGCGAGGAGGCCGGGGAAGCCCGTTCACGGGCCACCATGGGCGCACAGGTAGCTCGTAGCGGCAACGCAATCGAATGGCCGCCAGGACGCAACGACGCTTGTTGGTGTCGGTCAGGCGTGAAGTACAAGAATTGCTGTGGTCCGGTGCCTGGGGCCACGGAGGGCTCGTCTACTTAGTACGAGCCCTTCTGGAGCAAGACAGCGGGGACCGTGCGCAAGATGATCGTGAGATCGGTAACCAGCGTCCAGTTGTCGACGTAGTACAAATCGAGCTGTCCATAGTCGTCACCGTCGCCGTCGCCATCGAGGCGTCCGCCGACCTGCCACATTCCGGTGATACCAGGGCGTACACGAAGGCGATTCCGTAGAACCGGTTGCCACTGCTCGACTTCGTTTGGAAGCGCTGGCCGCGGCCCAACGATGCTCATCTCGCCTCGGAGCACGTTGATGAACTGCGGCAATTCGTCGACCGAGGTCTTGCGAAGGATGCGGCCGATCTTCGTGATTCTCGGATCGTCCTTGATCTTGAAGATCGGCCCCTTGGCTTCGTTCAGGTGGCGAACGTTTTCGAGTTGCGCCTCAGCATCGACGACCATGGTTCGCAGCTTGTAGACCTCGAACTCTTCACCGTTTCGCCCAACACGGAGCTGTTTGAAGAAGACCGGTCCAGGACTGGTTGCTTTGATGCCGATGATTGCACCGAGCAGGATCGGGAGCGTTCCCAAGAACAAGAGGGCGCCAAGGACGTAGTCGAAGGCTTGCTTGGCCGTCGCCCTCCAGCCGTTGCGCTCAACAGGCTCGATGTACACCATTGGAAAGCGACCCAGCGGGCGAATGGTGAGTCGGTCCGACGCGATATCGCACAACGTCGAGGAGAGCTCGACGTGCACGTCGTTTTCGGTGAGCGTGCGGATCAACTGGTTGCTCGTCCCAACGTCGATGCCAGTCGCAGCGATGATTACGCCACCAGCACCAGCGGACTTAATTGCTTCGAGCGCCTTCTCCGGGTCCGACACATCGTCGATGCCTTCGGGAAGCTGGTCCTCCAGATAACCCAACACCGAGTATCCGTGTGAGAGGTCGCCATCGAGCATGTCCCGGACGAATGCGCCCTCTTCGTTCTTGCCCACGATGAGGACGTTGCGAAGGTTCTCGCCCTCGGAGCGAGCCTTCTTGAAGAGGTACCGGGCAATGCCGCGCTCAATGCCAACAACGACGATCATCACGAAGAACGCAACAACCGCCAAGGTTCGAGCGAGCACGATCTGAGCAAAGATCGATACCGCAAAAACTCCCATAAAGCCGTAGAAGATCGCCTTTACGACTCGCAAAGCCTCATCCGCGCTGCGGGCGATATGGCGGGAACGGTAGAGAAATTGGCGAGTGAAACTGAGTGGCCAGATCGGGAAGGTCAGAAGAAACAGCCAAAAGTACGTGGAGGGCTCGACCGGATCGGCAGGATTGATCGAGGGGTGGATCAGGTTTGCGATCAGGAGCGAGAGAGCAACCGCGTTGAGATCGGCCACGAAAAGCGCCGCCTTGCGGGCGTTGAATCTCGATGGGCGTTCGCCGTCGTTAAATACTGCCGATGTGGGGTGCAGAATGACGCGGTCGTCTTTGCGTCCCACGTCTTCAGATTGTGTTGTGGACATCGGCACCGCGTTTTCGCTCACGCTCAGTAGATACTTCTAACAATAGAGGACATTTTTAGCGAGATACTCGGCAGTAGTGACCGGCCGAATACCTGTAGTAATCAATCGGCATATCCCCTGTTGAACTGACTGATTCTTTGGATCCTTTGTCGCGAACTATTGAGAAGGCCTCAGCGAGTGGGAATCCAGATAAGCGAGAACTCATCAATGGAGATATCGGTCTTCTCGAGTGGAACCTCGATGGTGTCGATTTCTTTGGCCTTATCGTCCCAATCAGATTGGATATCCCAGAGGCTGTCAGTGAGCTCAGTTTCGAGTTCGTCGAGCTCGTCGACCTTGTCGGCAAGACGATTCTCCGCCGTCTTCAAGCGTTCCTCCACATTGCCCTTCACCCGACGTTTTGAGGATGCGCCACTGAGAATCGACCGGGTGGAGCGGCGTCCGCCCAGGACGCCGCCGAGTACCGACATGCCGATATCTAAGATTTGGTCTTTTCCTCGCGAGTCGACGTCTGCCTCCAGCTCGCGTACGCGGTCTTCGCCCTTTTCGATGGCGGCGCGCACGCGATCTGCCTTCGTCTCCAACGACTTGCGTAGCTTCGCCACGTCTTCGTCGGCCTTCTCGCCCGCAGCGTCATTGCAACGTTGCTCGAAGTCTTCCTTCGACTCGCCCACACGAGAGGCCAATTTGAGCTCCGGGTTGTAGAACAATTCGAGGGCCTCGCCCCGGTACAACTTGTCCTTGAGCTGCGTCTGCGCCTTGGAGAACAGGGTCTTGGTGTGGATCTTCGCCGTTGGGAGCACAAAGACTTGGTCCTCGCTCACCTTTTCGCGACGGAGGTCACGATCGTCGTAGTCGACCTCGATGGCGTCATCGACATCGATCTCGTCATCGACGGGCGAAATGATTGCTTCCCACTCGACCTCATGACGCAAGTCGGCCTTCGTGTCGTCGAACAGCAAGTTCACACGAGCAGCAATGCCAGCAACCAGACGTCGACCATCCGGGTCGCCACCCACGTCGGCCAGCCACGGTGAAGCTGGATCGATGAAGTTGACGTCGATGCCATCGGCTACTTCAGGTGCAATGTCGGATTCGTCGTCGCGCAGTGCTTCCTGCTTCGCTCCAGGGCTCGCATCCGTCGCTGCGCTCCTCGAGCTCGCGCCTGCTGCGCCGGAGGCGGCGACCGACCCCTCGGAGCCCGCTTGGGAACTGGCTCCCAGCTCGGCCTTCTTGGTTTCCATGAGGTCGGAAATTTGGGTGCGCGTCAGTGGGCCAGGTAGATAGCTCATTGCCCAGCGTGTGCCGAACATGGTCGGCTCGGTTGCGCGAGTCTGATGCAACAGGAACTGGCGCTTGTCGAGGGCGGAAATGATGTCGGACAGCTCTTTCTTGCTGGCGCCGCCACCGGCGGCCGTCATGCCTTCGAGCAGACGATCCTTGTCCCGCTCGGTTTGCAGACGTCCAACCATCCACGTGCCCGCATTGGAGATGGCCTTGTAGTCGATGTCGACCGGGTTCTGCGTGGCCAACACGAGACCAACACCAAACGCACGGGCCTGCTTGAGGATCGTCAGGATTGGCTTCTTGGTCGGTGGCATCGCCGTTGGCGGAACGTACCCAAAGACCTCGTCCATGTAGACGAGCGCACGGAGCTCCGGTGTGCCGGCCTGCTTGCGCATCCACGTGACGACCTTCGAGAGCACCAAGGTGACAACGAACTGACGCTCGGAATCCGACAAATGCGCGATGGAGATGATCGATGCCTTTGGGCCTTGGCCGAGCATCGCGTCGATGTTGAGCGGCTCGCCTTCCATCCACGAAGCAAACGCCGGTGATGCGAGCAAACCGTTCAGCTTCAGAACCAGCTTGGTGCGGTCCTTGGCCGGGTAGAAGCTCTCAAGCTCCAGCACGCCAAGCTTGCGCATCGGCGGATTCTGAATCTGGCCGAGCAGCGACGACAACGACAGGTCCTCACCGTTCTGCCAAGAACGATGCACCAGGTTCGACAACAAGATGTGCTCGCGGCTTGTGAGCGGATCGGCTTCGATGTCGACCAATGCGAGAAGCGAAGAAACCAAGCCCTCAACTTCGTCGGCGAGCGCCTCGGAGTCGCTGCCCTCAGGAGCGGACAGATCGCCAATGATGTCGAGGCCGACGCCGGAGTTCGAACCGGGCGTATAGACGGTGAAGTCCGCCTTCTCTCGCAGCGCGGCGATCCGATCGGGGCTGATCCCCCAACCATCGAGTCCGTTCTTCCAGGTCTCGGCGGTCTTGTTCGCAAGCTCGCCCACCGACACACCATCTCGGTCGGCATCGGCGGGGTTCACCCATGGTTCAAACGACGGGCCGTCGAGCTCGGGGAAGGTGAGCAACAGGTTGCCCATGTCGCCCTTGGGATCGATGATGATCGTGGGCACGCCTTGGAGTAGCGCTTCTTCGAGCATGATCACCGACAGGCCGGTTTTACCCGATCCCGTCATACCCACGATCACGCCGTGGGTGGTGAGATCGCTCGCTTCGAGGTGCACCGGATCGCCCGTGCGCTCGCCGTTTGATGGATCGAGTACCCCGCCCAGATACAGGTGGCCCTGTGGAACATCAGTCATAGGAAAGAGACCCTACTATTTCAGCTGCCGGAATCGCCGCTTGACCAGGGAGCGTCCGTTAGAGAGCAGCCAGGCGCTTTAGATTTCTCGCATAAGGGTGAGCGACTCGTGACGTAAGAAGTCGTCCCCGTGAAAGATGGCGCGCTCGGTCAGGATGACCCGCCGAGTGATGAGATCTGCCGGATCGACGATCGATACCCCCTGCCACTTCTTGAGAAACTGCTCGTCGTGCGCAGCGATCTATTGATCGGTGACGTCGGTAAAGATTTTGGTTTCGACGCGCGAATCGATGCCGCCAGCGCCAAAGATCGCCCAGGCCTCGGTGAATTCCACCTGGCGAACCCGATTGATCCCGTGGTCGAATCGGTATGTGGCGGTTCGTACCACGGCACCATCGGCACCGACGTCGTCGAAGGCGTTGGGCCGCTCGTCGGGGTTGTCCAATTCTTCGAGGAGGTCGTCGAGGTCTTCGATGATTGCATCGGGGCCCGTGTGGCGCGATACACGAACGACCTCGCAGCCGCCATCATCGGTTCCTAGATGCTCGACCGTTCGAACCGCATCGACGAGCTGGGCCATCATTGGACTGATCATCCTGGTCGGTTCTGTAAGCGTCTCGCCCTCGCCGATCGACAGGTTTGGGGTTTGATAAATCTCTAGGTCACCCCCGAGAAGCTCAAGTAGCGCTTCATCCTCGAGTGCCCCATACATTGCGCGAGCTTCATCGAGAATCTCTTCGAGGTTTCCAACCTGGACGATGTTGCCCAAAGAGTCGACCCCGAAGTCCATGTCCATGGCGGGGAGGGATTCTTCTGCTGGATCGATCGAGGCATCGTCGAAGTCGGTGGCCGAGGTCGCCCATCGCAGCATGAGTTCCGCATCGTCCACATCGAGTGCGGTCACGGTCACTCGGGAAGTGCCGACGACCCCATCCATGGTCGGATCGGTGCCCGCCCCAGTAATGGACTCGGTGACTAGTAACTCCCGCTGTTCGCCCTCGCTCCAGTCGGCAATCAGTTCGAGCCCAGGACCAGGGTCGGTGCCGCTGCACTGCACCGCATCGACAGCTGCGCTAGTCGATTGCGTCTCAACGTCGGCGGAGGCGCACGCGGTCATCATGAGCGCGCCAACAGTTACACCTGCTAGCGCTCGCCGGATGGACCTTGGACGTGCGGTCAATGGGTTAACCCAGCCGCTCGA
This sequence comes from uncultured Acidimicrobiales bacterium, assembly GCA_964441145.1. GTDB lineage: Bacteria > Actinomycetota > Acidimicrobiia > Acidimicrobiales > SHLQ01 > SHLQ01. The sequence goes on along the minus strand of CAYTUB010000004.1, from coordinate 44,085 downwards.
TAACCATGGCCATTCCCTGACCGCCGCCGACACACATCGACTCGACTCCGTAGCGGCCACCCGAGTCCTGCAGCCCGTTGATCAAGGTGGTCATGATGCGAGCGCCGGTCATACCGAACGGATGGCCAAGAGCGATCGAGCCGCCATTGACATTGAGTTTGTCCTCGGGAATTCCGAGTTCATCGGCTGAACCGAGGACCTGCACGGCGAACGCTTCGTTTATCTCAAACAAGTCGATGTCGTCGACCGTCAGGTCGGCCCGCTCGAGCGCAGCCCTAATGGCCTCGATTGGGCCGAGGCCCATGATCTCTGGGTCGAGGCTGGTCACGGCGCTCGACACGATGCGAGCCAGTGGTTGTATGCCAAGCTCGGCTGCTTTGGTATCGCTCATGACGACAACGGCTGCGGCGCCATCGTTGAGGGGGCACGCGTTGCCCGCAGTGATTGTTCCGTCGGGGCGAAAGACTGGCTTTAGGCCGCTGACCCCTTCGAGCGTTGTGCCCTCTCGAATACCGTCGTCTTGGGTCATAAGCGAGCCATCGGGCAGCGGGTATGGAGTGATTTCGTTCTCGAAGAAGCCTCGGTTGCGTGCCTCTTCAGCACGGTTCTGCGAGCGGACACCCCATTGGTCTTGGCGCTCTCTTCCGATGCCGCTTACCTGGGCGACGTTCTCGGCCGTCTGGCCCATCGAGATGTATATGTCGGGTACCTCAGGAGCCTCCCAAGCCTCAGCGCCTTCTGCGGATCGTTCTGCGGTTCGCGCTTCGGCATCGGCGAAGTGTTCGTTGTGGGGTCCGGTGTCGGCTGCCCCGCTGCCGTAGCGGCTCACGGTCTCAACGCCTCCGGCGACAAATACGTCACCTTCGCCGGCTTTGATTGCATGCGCTGCCATCCGGATGGTCTGCAAAGACGAGCTGCAGTAGCGATTTACGGTGACGCCGGGTGCTTCGAGACCGGCCATAAGACCAGATACGCGGGCGATGTTGTAGCCGCCTTCACCGCCAGGCTGCCCGATGCCCCATAAGACGTCTTCGATTTCGGAACGGTCGAGTGCAGGGACTTTGTTCAACACGTCGTCGATGATGAACGCGGACATGTCGTCGGGCCGCACGTCGGCCATTGACCCCTTGACTGCTCGTCCAATTGGGGTGCGTGATGTGGCGACGATTACTGCTTCGGCCATTAGAGCCCTTTCGAGTGGGTGCTATTGCCAGCTTAGGTGGTCGTGTCAAGGGGCGCGTTCGACAACTACCTGTGGATGTGCTAGCTCGCGGTGAGTCACCCCATCTGTTTTTGAGATAGCTCTTTCGCAGAAAGCTATTGGTAAAACGCGCGAAACCGCGCGCATCATCTTGGACGGCAAGAGTGGAGTTGAGGGCTGATGGGCGCGTCGCGACGGCGTATCCGTTTGTGTTGTTCGTCCTGCCCTCAGGAGGACCAAGGTAAAGACATGATCGATACACTTGAGGTTTCGGGCGAAACCACATCGTGGATGGAAGCCGGGGCGTGTGCTGGAGACAGCGACCTATTTTTTGCCCCGTTTGCAGAACGCCCTGAAGCACGCGTTCGCCGGGAGGCGAAAGCGCGAGTGATTTGTGAACAATGCGATGTCGTCTCGGCATGTCGGACCTACGCTCGAGCGAACCTTGAGCTTGGTTTCTGGGGTGGCGAGTCCGAGTCGGAGCGCGCTGCGGCTGGCTTTGCACCCACGACCCCGATCATTGGCCGCCGCAAGGTTGCAGAGACTCGTGCCGCTGCGGCACTTGGACGCACTGTTCGCTAAGCCCGCTGTGGGACCCGCTACGCGGCGGGGGACTACATCAACCGTTCTCGGTCAATGACGCTGAATGTGTCGTCGACCAACATGCGGTTGCGTGATCCGTCAGCCAACAGATCGCCAGATTCATAGGCGCTATCACCGTTCCATACGAGCATGCGACCCTGCGTTGTCGCGAACGCGCGCGTGTGGTGTATCCGGGGGCCTTGCGTGATGATGTGGTCGATGAGCCTGCCGATCTCGGTGACATCGCCGAGATCATGCAAGGTGCACCACGTTGGTGCAGCCATTGGGAACTCGTCACCGGCGTACAGGTCTAAGGCATCGCCCGCGGTGATCCATCGAGCTCGTGAGTTCTCGCGCTGATCGACCTCGAGTACACCGGAGACCTCGGGAGCGACAAAGAACCAGGTGGCGAATCGCTTTGGTGCGCCCGTCTTTGGAGGGATCCAGTGTGAGAGCCAGGCGAGCGATGAGACCGAGCACGAAAGGTTCGTCTCCTCACGCGTCTCTCGAACTGCGGCGTTGGCAGCAGTGGACAGTAACTGTGGTGCCCCCCAGTTCGTGTCCTCATTCTCAATCTCGGGAATTTGACCGTCGCCAGCCTCGATCGCTCCGCCCGGGAAGGCCCACATTCCGCCAAATGAGAGATCTTTGTTTCGCTCCACCATCAAAATCTCGAGGGCACCGGAACGCTCGCGAACAGGAATCGCTGTCGACGCGAGGCGCAGGGCGCTGTTTAGAGGAGCCGTCATCGCCCTATCGTATGGCGATGGATCAAAACTACGGGCGACTCGACCCCAGAGATCGTGTCCAGGCCAAGCAGCTGTTCGACCAAATTCGATCGACCCCCGGGTCCTGGTGCAACCTGAGCTTCGAAGAGATTGCAGAGCCAGACACACTCGATTCGCCGCTATTTGGATTCCTTGCTGCGCGCGGTCCTGCCAACGCCCTTGCAACAGTCATGCGTGACTCGCCCGATTCTTTGCTTTCGGTTGGTATTCAACATCAAGCTGGGGTGAAGGCGGCTCAGCAGCTACGCGAGGCAGACCTCGCTATTCCTGAGGGGGCGCGCGTGCGACAAGACCATCCCCGACGAGGGCTCGTCGTGGAATGGCCTAATGACGCATCGTCGGAAGAACTCGCAGACTGGCTATTCGCGGCCATGCGAGTGCTCAACCGAGCTCACATTGGTGAATTTATCGGTTGGACGTGGTCGGTCCCGGAGTAACCGGGGCAGCTAGCTAGCGATCCGCTGCTGGCTGGTGGTTGGCTTCTGCGATGCTTGGCGAAGGCGCAACCACGAATCTGCTTGTCGGCGGGTGACCGTTTCGGTCCCAGCTTCAAAGATCATCGTGAGTCGTTCGCCAGACGCCGTTGTCTGGGTCATGCTCATTGTTTTTCCTATGTGTTTAGGGTGTTACGTATAGAAACATCGGCACACTGCGCCGCATTCCATATAGGTATCTTGACATACTCGCCGAATCTTGTCAGCGCTACTTTTGGGGGATTCTGTCACCAATGGTGACGACGAGTACCAGGTCATCGAACGATGGATCGCCGAGTCCGTCGCTGCACCACATGCGAAAGCGAAGGTTGGCGCCCTCCGGAGGCGTCAGGTCCTCGACGATAATTCCGCTGTTGCCGGTCCATGAATGATCGGTCGCGTCGACGCGCCACCCGTTCCACAATTGCAGCACGCTGTCACTCGAATCGCTGCCGACTAATTCGATGGTCGTGGCGTTTTTGGCACGAACCTGAATTAACTCGACAGGAGAGGGGTCGAACTCCTCTCCCACGGGTTGCAGGTCGCGCGTGCGAGAGCGGACCGAGAAGAGCTGCTCGATGTCGTTGCGTTGGGATTGGACGGCGAATTCCACCGCCGATGTTGGTGCCAAGACCAAGTCGACAACCGAAAGAACCTCGTTACCGTCCACTCGAATTCGGTCTGTGCGCTGTGTCCGGAAACGGTCCGCGAGGGTCTGTGAAGAGCTCACTCTTCCTCCTCCTCGACCAGGTCGTCACCGATCGTCGCTACCGACTCGGGGGCCCAGTCCCAATACAGCTCGGCGGCATCTTGGTCTCGTCGAAGACTCTCGACCCGACCGCTGATGGGGTTGTAACGCTCTGGCGCGTTCCCGCGTCCGAGACGATCATCATTTTCGTGTCCAAAGATTGGAGAGACCGAGCCCGCAAACGTATTCCAGTACTCGTTATCGGAGACGTCGCTCCCCGGGTCGATGAGCGTAACTGTTGAGGCCGCTCCGGGTACAACGGCGCCACCAACTGGCAAGGCGGGCAGAACAGGACGCTCCACAGGGGTGGTCTCTGGGAGGGTAGGAGCGGCGCTTTGCACCGTGGTACCGGGTGGCAGAAGCGAATAATTTGCAGGCGGAGGTTTGCGGCCCCATCGCCACGAACGGGCGAGTTGTGGTGGCTCTTGCGCGAGAGGGCGACTCCTGCCCCAAAGGCCACTTCCCAATCGGTCGAGAGCAATCAGGACGACCGCGGCAACGACCCAGGCGATCAGAACGAACCGAAACAACTCTTGAGCCGAGATCGAGTCACAGGTCAGGGCGTCTTCAGGACAGCCCTCGAATTGCTCACGAAACCACTCGACCGGCCCTAGGGATAGAAACCATTCACTCATGATTGCGGTACCGGGTTGATGGCCGACATCAGGATCGATGCTCGGGCCGACACGGCGTCGACGGCCTTGACATGGGCATGTTGAGATTCTTCGACTTCGAGCACCGTCGTTTGTCCTCGCATATCCGCCTTCACTGTTTCGACGACAATACGCGATGGCACACTCTCGAACAGGTCAGGATGGGTTGCGCCTAGCACAGCACACGCATCGTGGATTGGCTGGCCTTCCTCGGCCGACGATGCGGTAGATCGGTAGTACGACAGAAAGTCGCCAAGATGTGTTGACGTAGGGGTGTTTGCCTCGCGCAGCCCTTCGATGTCGGCGTTGTTTAGGCGCACTTGATACGTCAGATCCAACCCGTACATCGAGAACCTGCAGTTGCTCGCCAGCGTTACGTGCAGTGCTTCGGGGTCGAAGTGTGCGTTGAACTCGGCATAGGGGGTGGTGTTGCCACCCTGCGCCGAACCCCCCATCCAGTGCAGATGGCCGATCCTGTCCGCGAGCGAGGGATCGGCCTGGAGGGCCAAGGCGATGTTGGTTAACGGGCCGACCGCAACGATGACGGCATTGCCGTCGGCGCAGTGCTGCAAGATTGCGTCATGGGCCGAGACATCGCTGGCAGACATCTGTGGTTCGGGAACGTCGAGGGTCCCAAGCCCTGACACGCCGTGAATATCTTCGGCCCATGCCGCGGGGGCTTTCAGCGGGGCGTCAGCGCCTCGGTGAACGGGAACATGGCCAGCCTGAGCGAGTTCGAGCACCCACAACGCATTACGGGTGGTCTTGTCGACCGAAACGTTACCGCCGACCGTTGTCACCGCGGCGAGCTCAGCGAAACGCAGCGCGACCATGATGGCGAAGGCGTCGTCAATTCCAGGATCGCAATCCAGCAAGATTTTCGGACGGTCCAGCACTTCTGCAGTCTGTCAACATCTGTCGCTCTGCGGAGCGATACGACGCGGTAAAGCGTTACACCCAAGTGTTCGCGTTGGGTGAGATGCGATGCTCGGTCACCATATGCACATAACGGTGCGAGAAATCGAGGTCCGGGCTTTCGAGAAAAGGCGCAAGCGTGCCGTGCGCAAGAGCCGCGCGCAGGTCGTCGCTGGTCTGGAACAAAATGGAGATGGTCATGGAGCTCAGCGGAGAATCTGGCTGCAGCGCCGCCATTGCCCAGCAGCCAAGAAGGGGAACCTGTCCTCGGAGCGCCTCGAGGAAGTCATATACCGATGTGCTCAGCGTCGCTGGATCGATGCCGGGGGCGCCGTCGACACGAATGCGCAGACCGACACCGGGAGTAGCGGTGCCCGGCCAGGTCTGATCGAGCACGCCGGCATCGTGGCGCACGACCGCTCCAGAACCTTCGACGGTGGCAAACTCGGCCACGAGTGGCCCGAGATCGTGCATGGCGTCGGCCTCGGAACCAGCCGTGATCGCGATGAGAAGATTGTCGGTGGCGACGGCCAGATCCACCGGGAGGTCAACCGTCTCGTCCCGTGGGATGTGAACGATGATCTCGGCGATAGATGATCGTTCCGCAAGCAACGAGGAAACCACTCCACGAATCAGCCCATCTTCGAGCTCAAACTTGGTGATATCGCCATGTGGCTTCAACATGTAGAGACAGTGATGCATAGATGGCGATTGGCCCTCGATCGTCATAGGTCTCCTCAGCCCAGCCGCAGTGGTCTGCTTCCCCGGTTTTACTACTACAGCTCAGCTTGTCCTAGGTGGACTCGAGCTCCTGTTCCGGGTTACTTCCGCCTTGATTCTGTACCCGATAAAGACCAGCCCGAGGAAGAGGACGAGCGCCAAAGTCAATTGTGCGGCGCCGCCACGGTCTCCAGCATCCTCGGCCACCGGACCAGGATCTGGTGATCCTGTGATGCGCCCGAGGTTGGGGGCCTCGTCTGGCTCATCATCGAGTGGGGTGACCTGCGCCACCGCAATCCCCGAGGGAAAGGCACCGATAAGTGCTGGTGGCGCTACCAGCATGAAACCCGCCAAAACGATGACCAGCGCACAAAATCGACGTAACCCGGTGCGCTTGCTCATGGTCCAACCGTACCGACGACAGGCAATGGAACAGCCGTGGAAATCTGATAAAGATCAAGGAAAATGGCGACAAATAAGGGCATTGTTGCACTACTGAGGGCACAATTGCGCAGTGACTTCGATGCGCAGCGATCAGAGCCCGTCGGTGCGACGCGTGCTCAATCTGCCTCGCCCCTCGTGGCGTGGACGGATGCACCTTTGGATGGTCCCGGTTTCGGCAATCGCAGGGATCGTCCTGGTGGTCGTGGCTGACGGAGCGGCTGCTTCCGCTATCGCTGTCGTATACGCACTTGCCGGCGTTGGTCTGTACAGCGTGAGTGCAGCTGCCCACTACAAGGTGTGGGAAACGTCCAGGCTGGAGGCGCTCTTCAAGCTCGACAAGTCGATGATCATGGTCTTTATCGCCGTAGCGACGGTTCCCGTTGGCTACGCCATAGGCGGTCGAAGTGGGTTGTGGCTGTCGGTGGGCATGTTGGTTGGAGCAACACTTGGGATCCTTGCGATTTGGGCTCCCTTTCATCCACCTCGCGGCTTTACGAATTCGTTGTTCTTCGTTGTGTCTTGGTGGCCGGTTCTTTTCATTGGCCCTATCTCCTCGGCGCTTGGCGCGGGTGGTTTGACCCTTCTGCTCGCAGGAGGAGCCGTATATACCGTCGGGGCGCTAATCGTTGGATTTCAATGGCCGAACCCGAACCCGCACGTGTTTGGCTACCACGAGATTTGGCACGTGTTCGTCATCGTGGCAAACGCCATCCACTTCGCCATGATCGCTGTCATCTTGACGGGTGGCGCGCCGCTTTGAGGGCACACATGGCGTCTATATTCAAAGGGCCTGCTGGTTTCCCCTGCCAATGACGACACACGACGACGAACTACCTCTGGCCTATCGAAAGGGCTCCTCCACAGAGGGCATCCTTCCCATAGCTGGATTTGTCATTGGAGATCAGCTCGGGTCTCGATTTGTCGGCGACGTTTGGGGCGATCGACTGGCCATCATCTTGATGACCCTCGCAGCGGGATGGGCGGTCGTGCAGCGCCAGCGCCGAGGGGAGGCGATTGGTTGGTGGATTCCGTCGATCGCCGTGTACCTGTTCGTTCGAGGAATCGCGGGTCTGATCTGGGGAGAGCAGGTCTTTCTCGCGATCGGAATTGGACTCAAGGTGGGACTTGGACTCGCTGCGCTGGGGTCGGTGCTTATCGGCCGAGCGTTGGCGGCAAAGCTCGCTCCACTGGTGCTGCCGTTCTCCGAGGAGACACAGGCCCATCCCCGCTATCAATCGACCATGCGCGATATCACCCTGGCCTATGCCATCTACCAGCTGGTGACCGTGGGGTTCGAGATCTGGTTGTTAGGCGAATCTGATTCGGGCACCGCCTTTTTGATCATCCGCACGATCGTCGGTACCGCTGCAGGTTTCATCGGGTTTCTTGTCGCCGTTGCCTACGCCGATCGACGGTTGCGCTCGATACCTGGGTTTCCTGGCGTCCTGGCAATGTTTGAAGAGATCGGACTCGCTCTCGAGCAACGGCGCGCCGGAGATAGCGGCCGTTAACCGGTCAATTCTTCAAGCCACTCGTCAGCGGCAGCGAGGCGACGCTCGAGTTGTTGTGCGGTCGCTTCGGTAATTCGATGCACCCCACTACGGCGATTCAGCTCGCCGTTGACCGCGCGATGCTCCCATCCGACGATCCGGGCGATTGTTCGTGCCCGGTCGGCGTTCTTGTCGCGAAGATCTTGCTTTGACGCGAAGCGGCTGCGAATAGCGCTGAGCTCGCTTGGGACATCAAGGGAAGCGGCCACCCCAGCCAATGGGGGAGGCGGAGGAAGATCGAACGGGTGGCCAATGAGGTCGGCACCCGATGAGACGAGCGGCGATTCATCTGGATCGAGTCCGTTGGCACTATCGGCCAGATTGTCGTCGACCACGGTCGACGACAGAGCAGCAAATAGCGAGATCTGTTCCGTGGGCTTGTCGAACTCGACGTCACGACCGTTGTCTGCGGTAGGGCGCTTGTCGATGGAATGACGTCGTTCGAGGGCGATCGTTGCTGCTTGTTGCCGGAGCCGGTGATCGTCAGGGATAAAGAAATATGAGGGCTGTACCGAGTAGCCGGCAGTCCAGCGTGCGATGCGTCCCACCGCCTGGCGAAAGAAGAGTGCCGTTGTTGTGGTGGTTGCGAACACGGCCACTCGAAGGCGTGGAACATCAACGCCTTCAGAGATCATTCGGACCGCAATGATCCACGGCTGATCGTTCGTGGCGAAGTCGCTGATCTTGCTCGATGCTGCTGGGTCATCACTGAGCACGAGCACGGGCTCTTGGCCCGAAATCGAAGTCATCTGTGTCGCGATTGCGCGGGCGTGGTCGTGGTCGGTCGCGATGATGAGTCCGCCCGCGTCGGGGTGCTCGTCGCGAATCCGTTCGAGGCGCTCGTTTGCCTTTTGGAGAACCGTAGGGAGCCAGTTGCCGTCGGGGTCGAGCGCTGTTCTCAGTCGTGCGCTCCAGTCCTCACGGGTGACCGTGTCACCAAAGGTCGCTTCCTTGATCGCTCCGGTGGCATCGGTCCACTCCATATGGCCATCGAAACGAGGGAAGTACACCGGTCGCACGACGCCGCCCTCGGCCAGAGCTTCGCCGTATCCATATTCGACGTCGGCTACGGCCTCGCCGTGGTCACCAAAGGTGTAGCGGACGAAAGGGATTGGGTTGTCGTCGCTGCGAAATGGTGTTCCCGAGAGCAGTAGCCGAACGCCCGCCGTACCAAAGGCATGGAAGACACCGTCGCCCCACGAGCGATCGTTGGCAGCGTGGTGAATCTCGTCGAGCACGACCACACCACCCTCCAAGAGCGAACGAAGATGATGGCGAGCGGAGGCGGCCTGGGCGTAGGTGACCACCACGCCGTGCATATCGGCCGACAGGCCGCTCTCTGGATGCCAATCAGGGTCGAGGTGCAGACCAAAGCGAGCAGCTGCACTGGCCCACTGCTGTTTCAGGTGAGCGGTGGGCACGGTGATCGCGAGTGGGCGTGGCTGGCCGCCGAGCTCAGCTCTGATCGCGGCGAGTGCAAAGGTGGTCTTGCCTGCGCCCGGGCACGCAACAGCGAGAAAATCAGGCAAGGGGCGATCGGCAAACGCAATTAGCGCATCTCGTTGCCAGCGACGGAGAGAGACCGTAGAACTCATCGGAGCGATCAAGCTATCGTCCGATAGCGTCCTCGTGATGGACGAGGTCGTGTTTCACATCATTGACGAGGAGTTGTGGAACAACACCAAGGGCGGCAGCGAGTATGTGCCGCAGCGTTATGAAATCGACGGGTTCATTCACCTCTCTGGACTTCACCAGGTGCTTCGCCCGGCGAACCTTCTCTACCAGGGCCGCGACGACTTACTTCTGCTCGAGATCAGCGTCGCAGCGCTGACCGCTGAGCTTCGATACGAGCCGGGCTCGCACGGCGAAGACGAGATGTTCCCGCACCTTTATGGAGCGCTCAACATCGACGCGGTTCAAGCGGTGCATGGGTTTGGTTGTCTTCCCGATGGAAGCTTCGAACTTCCGAGAGAGCTCGACCAGAAGCTCTAGGAGACGCCCAGTGAGGCGCTGTCGACGGAGGTAAGTCGGAGGTCGGCGAGCGCAGAGGCGATGTTTTCGCGTGCCTTCTCTAGGTTCTCCTTCGATGCACGTTCAGCATCGAGCAAGGTGTTGAGTGAGCCACGGGCGTCGGCGAGCATCTGTTCGCTCTGAGCCTTGGCCTCATCTTTAGCCTGCTGGATGATCTCTTCCGCCTGGCGATTCGCGTCTGCGATGGTGGTCTCGGCATCGTTGGAGGCCGCTTCCAGCTTGTCGGCTGCGAGCTGTCGGTCGGTTTCGACCGCTGCGGTGAGTTCCGCCTTTTCCAATCCAGCCTTTTGGCGAACCTCCGCGGCATAGGTGTCTGCGTTACCGCGGGTCTCTCCTGCATACAGCTCTGCCTCGTCACGAACTTCTGCAGCGCGCTCCTCGGTACGAGCAATGAGCTCTCCGGCGGCCTGTTCGTGTGCTTGACGGTCGGCTTCGATATCGAGGCGGATTTGGTCGACGAGCGTCCGTGCTTCTACCTCGGCGTCGCTTCGAATCTTCAAGGCGCTCTCTTGCGCCTGGCGCAACATAAGCGAAATCTCGTTGCCCACGCGATCGAACTCATCGGTCCGTGATGGAGCCAGCGGCGATACCTCAGGTTCGGGCTGGGGCTCGACGTCGGCGGTGACCACTGGTGTCGCCTCGACAACGCCGTCACTGTCGACGACCTCAGCGACCACGATGTCGTCGCTAGCGGCCGTACTCGCGTTAAACGAGGACAGCTCATCGGCGATCGCCGCGAGGTACCGGCTTACCTCTTGTTGGTCATATCCACGGCGGTGAATAGAAAAAGTCTTGTTGCGTATTTCGTCGGGCGTGACGGCCATCTCAGTGATCTCCTCAAGCGTCAGGATCAGATCGGTTCCCGTACCGACCACTGTTTTAGCGGCTGGCGCGAGGTTTTAGCGACACGCTTGGAGTAAATCACGGTCCGTGAGTACTCGCTGACCCAGGCCACCGTGCGTCTAGAAAGTTGGCAGCGTGCGTGGGCCGGTTCTCGGCAGGCCTATTCGGCTTGGTCCACCGCGTGGAGGATCTCGATGGAGGAGTTGAGGAACTCCTTGTTCGGGACGAAGATGACGTCGGAGTGGCTCGTGATTTGCGTAGCCGTTGAACCGATCGCCTTGACCTCGCCATGCAGCTCCCCGAGGCGAACCGTGTCGCCAATCTTTAGCTGGCGGCGCAAGGCTCGCCCGGCAGCGATTTGTTCAGCAACGCCGCGCCCACCGAGGCCGGCCAGCAGGGCGAACGAAAGGGCAATTCCGAACGAGACGGCTGCGACGACGACCGAGATGATCGTTGTGTCGATGCCGAGTTGGTTCGCTGCGATGACGAGTACGAACGCTTGGATGACCCACTTGACAATCAACGGGACGCGCTGGCGAAGTTCGGCAGATACGTGACCGAGGCTGCGTGCCACCCCGGTTTCGACGATCGCGCCGGCGATGTTTCCGATGATTAAGACGATCGTGGCCGAGAGAAGCCGCGGCATGAAGGTGATGAGGTCAGAAACCAGTTGATCGAGCGCGGCTTCGTTGATGATGCCGAGGGCTGCAACCAGCGCCGCGATCACGAGTATCGAGAACGCCAAGGTCGCGAGTGCGGCTGCAGAACTCTGTACCGTCTCGCTGCTGCTCGAACTCGCCACCCGGCGAGCGATAGCCGCAGCCAGGCTGCCAACGATGAAGCCGCCGACAATAACGGCGAGCGCGATCAGCGCATCAGTTCCACTTGTTTGGGCGAGAAAGAGCATCGCCACACCTCCGTCAATCCTGCACCTTAGGCTGACTCCGCGGAATTGATGAAAACGAGCGTTCGGGCAAATACGCGGAGTGAGGCCCAGCAAAGATGCGCGAATACGGATGAACTCGCGTGTAACCAAGCCAACATTGGGGAATCGGGGTCCCTGGGCTGCTACGCCTCGTCGGCTTTTTCGTCTGCTTCTGACAGGTCAGACTCGCCGGCCGGTGTTGGCGAATCGCTCAAGAAGACCTCGCCGGCCTCTCGTGGAATACCCAACATGGATCCGAACAATTCCACGTCTTGGCGGCGCTGGAGTCGCGCTGCCAATCGTTTGCTCACACGCTCGTGTAGGTCATCGGGAGGTGCCAGCAATGTAAGCAATGCTGGGCCGAGTTCTGAAGGCTCAGGGTCATCATTGGAGACCGAAAGGCTAATGGTCTCAAGCTCCGACGCGCAGTACTCACACGTGGAGAGGTGTTCATCGAGATCGACGTCTACCGCAGTTGGTTCGGTAAGCCATTTTGCGAGTGCCTCGCGCTTTGGGTGTCGAGCCATCATTCCCTCCAGTCGGAGAGAGCTGCCGCGAGGACTCGCCGTGCACGCAGCAGTCGGGTCTTCACTGTCGGAAGTGGAACTTCCAGAATGTCTGAGATTTCGTCGTAGCTGAGCCCCTCGACTTCACGAAGGACAACGATCGAGCGGGACAGCTCGTCGAGCTGATTGAGAGCATCTTCGAACGCCGACATGCTCATACGGTCGAGAACTTGATGTTCCGTCGAGGACAATGTTTCGTGCTCTGGAAGCAGGTCGGGTTCTCGAAGTTCTTCTCGGCGCTTGCGAATTGTCGAGATTGCCGTGTTGTGGGTGATTCGTAGCAACCATGAGCGCAATGATGAGTCGCCGCGGAAGGTGGGGAGCGCATTCCACGCCTTGAGGATTGCGTCTTGGGCAACATCCTCGGCCAGGGCGTTGTCGCGCACGACGGAGAACGCCACGCGGTAGACCGCGTCGAGGTGATCTCGTACGAGTACCTCGAGCTGCTGTTCTGGTGTTAGCTCGGCGTCCATCTTTTCATGCGCAGACTTTCCTGCGCCTCCCGTCGATGTGACGTTATCGCTGTTCGCCGAGGTTCTCGAACCGGTTTTCTCGTTGGCTGTTTCCATTGCCTGAGAGAAAGTCAACAATGCGGCTATCTCGCTACGCATTGCATCAGTCAAAAATTCCCACGCCCGGTGATGCAGGGGCGATGGCGCAATAGTCGTCGCTCCTGCATTTGGAATAAGCGTGGCAGTCATGGTGTGATGACGCACTGCATGTGGCTAAAGTCGCGGCGAAATATACATCCGTAATTTTCCGCAGTTCACGCGACTTTCGGTTTCGCCGAGGCGTCCAAGCTGCAGTCCCTGACAAAAAAATAGCGAAAGGCATATTTACCCACCATGGATTTAGTTGACCAAATTAGAGACTCTTTCGGAAACCTGATCGGTTCCTTCATTGAGTTTGTACCGGCGCTTGTAGGCGCCCTCTTGCTGCTCTTTGTAGGCAAGATCATCTCCGGCTTCATCGCTGGACTCTTCAAGAAGCTGCTTGACGCCATCAAGTTTGATCGTGTTATCGACCGTAGTGGTCTCGGCGCATACGTAGAGCGTGCTGGTTACCCAGACTCCTCTGCATTGCTCGCCAAGATCGTCGGCTGGATCATCATGTTGGTCTTCGTTCAGCTCGCAGTTACCACACTCGGCATTGACTCCATCGAGGAACTGGTTACCACCTTCATCTCGTGGATCCCGAACGTGATCATCGCGATCATCCTGATCGTGATCACCGGCGCCGCAGCAAACATTGCTCGCGACGTACTGGCTCCATCTGTTGCAAACGTCAACGCTGGGGACCTGATTCTCAAGGTTGTCAACGCAATGATCTGGATCACCGGTGGATTGCTTGCATTCAACCAGCTCGGCTTCGGCGAAGAGCTCGTTCAGCAGCTCTGGAACGCACTCACCACCGGCCTTGTGGCGATCATCGTCATCAAGTTCGGTATCGGTGGCATCTGGGCCGCACGTGACCGCTTCTGGCCAAAGGTCTACGACTCAGTCGAAGGCTAATTTCATGCTGGCTCTGAGCCAGTAAGCAAAAGGCGGGAAGCTCTGCCTTTCAGTCAAACTCCAACCCCCACCGCAACGATGCGGTGGGGGTTGTTGTTTGTTTTGGGTTCTTATAGTTCGTCGATGCGATGGAACGCTTCGGCTACCGCGAACTCTGTTCCCGCTGCCATGGTGCGCATCTGCTCGATCTCTCGTGCATGGAAGGCAGCGGTTTCACTGTCGGGGTTGTCGGTAATGACCATCGTGGTTTCAAACTGGCTCTCGTGTGCCAATAGGGCCTGAATCTTGGCGTCGGTGAATCCAGCGACGTCTTCCGCGTGATTGAACTCCTCACTCTCAAAGAGCAGAAGTGTCTCGGGCCGATGACGTTCGAGGCCGAGCTCAGGAAAGAAGAACGGATCGCGGGCGGCAACGACGCCTTCGACAGCAAGAAATCCTGCATTGCGGTGGTCGGGGTGCAGTCGCCAACGCTTCCAGGGGTCGTGCCCAAGCACGACGTCGGGCCGCGTCATACGAATCACCCGCGCTACCTCCCGTCGCCAGCTGAGCTCGGCTGTGAGCTCGCCGTCGACCGCACCGAGGAAGAAGACCTCACCGGTAGCACCCAGCCGCTTGGCTGCTTCGCGCTGCTCGTCTTGGCGGACGCCGACCAAGGCAACGGTGTCCGCGTTCTCGTCCCAGGTTCCCTTTGATCCATCGGTGCAGATGAGGTGGTTGACCACCGCGCCCGCCGCCGCCCACTTTGCGAGAGTGGCACCGCATTCGAACTCGATGTCGTCGGGGTGTGCGGCGATTGCGAGAACCCTTTCGGGTGTGGGGAGGTTGGTGGAGATCGTCATGTGAGTTCCTCATCGACAAGTTTGGTAAATGCAGCAAGGCCGTTACTCGCAGCCAAGCTGTGGACGTCTTCGGGATAGTCCAGATCGTGTGCCAGATCGGGAGCATCGACGATACGCGGTTCGATGCCAAGGGTTCGAGCCTGCGCACAGTGGCGGGCGAACGATCCCGGGCCGTAGGCGAACTCAAAGGGCAACGTGGCTGGAATGCACATGACGTTGGTTCCTTGACCATGCCGGTCCGGAACAATCGAGATAGGGGCATCGCTCAGCAGCGGGCGGAGATCCTGCGCTTCAGGGAGGTCGGCATGGGCAATGACGACACGCTCGACCCCCAGAGAGGCCAGAAGGTCGCGACCTGTTGTGACGGCGTGGTTGAGCCCTGGCGAGGTCGGGCGAAGCGTGGCGGCGTTTCGCTGAGCTGCCCATTGCTCGACGTCGGGGTCGTCGTGAACGATGAGTATGGGTAGTCCATGGGCCGCAGCGACTACGCGGTTCGCCATCAGCTCAATGAGCGTCGCTCGTTCGTCAGCATCGAGAACCGAGTCGAGGCGATGCTTCCCCTCGCGCAACGATCGCAAGGCAATGAGAACGGCGTCGGGTCCCTCGATTCCGCGCTGTTGTGCGTTGGGTTGAGGAAGCGCCATGGGACGAGTCTAGGGTTTCGACCCATGAGGTCTCTCCGTGACCGGCTTTCCCGCACCGAGCCATCGGCCAATGTTGCTCCAATCGCCGATGATGCCATTTCGACATGGAACTCGTTGTACACCCTCGATGTCGGCGCAGTAGGCGTCGTCGACGACCGGGGAGCGCTGTATCCGCACCGGCGAGGGCTGTCCGTAGAGGTCTGGTTTGGTGTCGGCGAACGTTGGTTGCGTGGCGGAAGCGGAGATGGCGTGCGGCAACGTCGCAGCGATGGTCTGCCCGTCATCGAGACGCGTCAAAGAGTCGGAGAATCCGATGTGGTTCAGACCGCATGGGCCGATGAGTCGGGGGATGGCAAGGGGCGTATCAATGTCCACCTCAGCAACGAGACCGACGATGCCGTAATCGCAGCTGTAGTCGTTCGCCCCTTCAGAGCAATCGAGTCCGGGACTATCGAGACGATTCGCTGCGTCGATTCACTGATCGTCGCCAACGGCCGCCCGGTGGTCGACATTGGTCGAGTACCCGGCGACTGTGCAACAGCGCAAGACCTCAGTCGGGAGGAGCCGGCGGTCCTGAAGGCACTCTCGCTGCCCACGGGGGAAAGCGCGGACTCATGGGAGATGAGCGACCCCAGCGGGGCGGCGTCGCTTGCCGCGGTCATCCCGCTAACACCTGGTGTCGACCGGACCCTGCAAATACTCGATGGACGCGAAGAGGCAACGGTTGCGCCAGCGCCGCTCGATGCGGTCGTTCGCGGCTGGAAGCATCACATCGGCAATGCAGCCGAAATCGAATTGCCGCGTTGGCCCGCGCATTTGTTTGCCTCGCTCAGCTCCAGCCTTTTGGGTGCCGCTGCCCACACTGGCCGCCCAATGGGGGATCGAAGCTGGCAGGTGAGCGACGACGCGATCATCGTGTCCGCGTTGGCTGCGATTGGACTCGGAGACTCCGGTGTCCGTATAACCGCCGGGCTTCTCTCGGGTGTCGTTACCGGTGCGCTTGGACGCGACCACTGGATCGATGTCGCAGCGGCGATTGCCGGAATCGCAGGCACGGCCGAGGGTGACGCGGTTTTGGTTCACGAGCGGGAAGCGGTGGCGGCCGTTGTCGGCCACGTGCTGTCGACGTCGCACAATGCAGCCCTCGCCGAACGATTGGTGGAGGCGATCGCCATCTCCAACGGACCCGACGCAGCCTCAGACGCCGCCCAAATCACCGGCAAGCAACCCCAGGGCGCCAACCTGAACGCGCTACTTCGCCACGGATTTCTCACCAGCTCTACGGTCAACACCGAAGAGCTGAACCACGCTGATCGTCCAAAGACTCCTGAAGCGGTGTCGATCGAGATGATCGCCAGTGCGCTCCGGGGCGCACCCTCCGAACCTCTGGTCGCGCTTCGGGGTCAGGCCGGTTCATCGTGGCGCTGGTCGCGTGATGGCTGCGGCGATAGCCCTCACGTGAGGGCGCAACTCGCGATCGCCCTCGTGAGTTGGTGCTATGCACTCGACGTCGACCAGGGTGCGCACACGATCGACTTGCTTCCAGGAATGCGCCCGGATTGGTACGGCCAGAGCCTGAGCTTTCGTCGGTTGCCAGTTGCTGGATCGCGGTTGTCCTGTGCGTTGCGGTGGCACGGCGCTCGACCAGCGCTCCTGTGGGAGTTCGATGGTGACGTTCCCGAAGGGACTCGTATCACCTGCAGTCGCCTCGACCTCGATTTCGAGTCCATCGACTCGTCGGGTGAAGTGCTGCTTTCGGTTCCGCCCGGTGGTCCGCAGTGACAAAGGTTCGCCAGCTCCGAGGATCGCTCAAGAAGTCATCGCCGGGTCTGAGCGTCGAAAACGAGATGTGGGAATCCGGATACGACATCGTCGTCGGTGTCGACGAGGTCGGTAAGGGAGCCTGGGCAGGACCCCTTAGTGTCGGCGCCGTGATCGTGCCGAAGGATCGACGTATCTACAAGGTTCGTGATTCCAAACTGTTGACCGAGGACGAGCGAGAGTCCATGTTCGACCGCATCGCCGACTGGTGTGACGCGTGGGCGATTGGCCATGCATCGCCAGCCGAATGCGATGAACTTGGCATGTCTGAGGCTCAACGTCTTGCGTGTCGTCGTGCACTCGATGGACTCGGCGCAAACGCTGACCGGGTGCTCGTCGACGGCAAGTGGGATTTCGTCGGTGGTGGGCGAGCGCGAACCATCGTGAAGGGTGAACGGGTCAGCCTGTCGATCGCCGCGGCGAGCATCTTGGCCAAGGTGACCCGCGACCGGATGATGCGTTCGCTCGATGATGAGTACCCCTGGTATGCGTTGGCAGAGAACAAGGGCTATCCGTGCCATCGTCATCGCTCCGCGTTGCAGTTCGTCGGGCCGAGCCCGATTCATCGACAAAGTTGGGCGTTTATGGATTCGCTTGCGTGGCGTGGCTTGCGTCGGGTGGAACCTGACGACGGTCAGGGAACACTGTTTATATGAGTTCGCCGAAGAGTGAAGCCCCCGTGGTGTCGTGGCGTGGAGCGCTGGCGCTCTGGACCGTAGGCATTTGGGGCAGTCGTCTTCGCAACGCGCTCGCCGACGATGAGCTGGTTGGGGCCGACCGGGTGAGTGCGATTGTCATAGCTGCGGTCTTTGTTGCGCTTGGTGTGATCGTTGGAGCTGGCGTGCTTCGTCGACAGTTGCAGTGGACGCCTCTACTCGTCCTGGTGGTGCTCGGTATTGCCCGATGGACCTTTCGAGGCCCGGTGATCTTGGTCAGCGATGAATGGACGGTGGGTTTCAAAGTTGTGCACACCGTGCTCTGGCTCGTCACCGTCTTTTTGAGTGTCCGTGCACTACTCGAGCACCCGCGAGTTCGCGATGCCAAGGGCCTGCGCGCAGCCCTAGTCGGGTAACATCACAGGTATGGGTCAGCTGGTCTCCGTTATTGAAAAGCACTCGAATCGTCCGGGCATTGTCCGCTACGTGCTCAACCGTGCGCTCACCGGAATGGGGCACGAACGCTTCGCGGCGAGGGACGAGATTATTGGCGATCGTCCCGCAGATGAGCTCGCACGTCGCCTGCTTGCCACCGGGCAGGTCGCATCGGTCGCCATCAACTCCAATGTCGTGACCGTGGATCTTGACGGCAACGATGCAACGGGTCTCAAAGAGATCATCATCGATCTCTACACGTACTACGTGCCCGGCGTAGAGATCCCCTCCGACGAAGAGCTCATGGCTCAAGTCGAAGGCTGAGGGTCAATCTCCCCTAAGCGGTGTTGGGTTATCCAACTGTGCATGGCTATCCCTGAAGCGACGCCAGCGTTGATCGAGCGCGTCGACCCGAACTGGCTAATGGAACACACCATGTCGGCAACGTCGCGCACGGCGGCTGATAGCCCGGGACCTTCCTGACCAAACACCATCACGCACGCTTCAGGGAGCGAGGTGTGTTCGATGGGGACCGATCCCGGCAAGTTGTCGATGCCGATGACAGCGAGTTCTTGCGAGCCAGCCCAGGCGACGAAGTCATCGACCGTCTCGTGGTGATGCACGTGGTGATAGCGGTCGGTGACCATTGCGCCGCGGCGATTCCAGCGCCGCTTTCCGACGATATGGACACCAGCGGTATTGAAGGCGTTGGCGTTGCGCACAACGGTTCCAATGTTGAAGTCGTGCTCCCAGTTCTCGATCGCGATGTGCAGCGGACTTCGGGTGCCGTCAAGATCGGCCACGATGGCTTCTCTCGTCCAGTACCGGTATTTGTCAACCACGTTGCGGCGATCGCCTTCGGCGAGAAGCTCCTCGTCGAAATGCTCCCCGGTCGGCCAAGGTTCGGGGTGAGGGCCAACGCCTATCTCGTGCATGTCCCCATGCTAGGAGCGGGTGGGCGTGCGCTCACTCTGCAGGGAAAGTCCAAGGGGCGAGGCCATCGAAACCGCGTTGCTGCTCGCGCACCTGACCAACCAGTGACACCCGCTCGGGATCGGCGATGCCGAGGGGGAATGTGGCGGCTGAGGAGTTGCCGTCGGTGGATTCCTCAGCTGGCTCGTCGGGCTCTGGAACGTCGATGAGACCGCTATATCGCAGTCCCGCAGCACGAACGTCTCTGCTGTATTGCTGATCGTGGTTGTAGGCAAAGTAGGCACGAAGTTCGCCGTCGACCGTGGTCATCGTCGAGGTTGCCGCACAGAGGTAGCGGGCAGACGCGAGCGATGCGTCGTAGATGTTTTGTGGGTCGAGCTCTTCGTCGAGGTTTCCGTCTTGGGCGAAGAGGCGCCACGTTGACGGAATGAACTGCATTGGCCCGACGGCGCGATCAAAGGTTGTGTCTCCGTCGAGGAGCCCATCGTCGCTGTCTTCGATCAGGGCGAGCCGTCGAATGACTGGCGTAGGTCCGGTCTCTTGGCCCTCCTCGGTCTCGTCGCCCTCGCCGGTGTCTCCAGGACCCTCGGCGTTATCGGCAGCGGCCGTGTCAGGTTCAGTGGCCGGTGCCGAGGCGATGGCTTCTGGTGGGTTTTCCCCGGTCGGCGGTTCGCCAGGTCCGGGAGTCTGCGGAACCGGCAATGTTTCGGTGCGTGCGGTCGGGTCGGGAGCCTCGCCATCGGGGCCGACGAATTCGCCACCTTCGAGAATTCGCCCGTCGAGGGCCGGGCCGCGAATGTCTTCGGTGGTGTGTCCGTTGATATCGAGAGTGGAATCAGCGAAGTGGCCGTGGAACGATTCGATGCGTCCAATGCCGGCAAGCATCGACCATCTGATTCCACACTGGGGTTGTTCTTCGGCCAGCGTCCGAGATGCGATGACATAGGCGTTCAGCGCAACGAGGGGGATGTCGGTTCCTTCGACGAATTGGACAAGCCTTGTGTGAAGCTCCACCAGGTATGTGGCTTCGGTGCGATCGGTCAACGTCGAGATGTCGAGGCGCTGCCGCAATAGCTCAAGACGTTCGGTTCGAAGTTCCTCGAGTTGGCCGCGCACCTCGCCGAGGTCGTCTTCGTAACCGCCGCGACGCTCCCTGCGTTCGGCGAGTTCGCTGCGACGCTCCTCGAGTTGATCGAAGTGATCGGAGCGGACTGTGTCGGAGACCACGCGGTTCTCGCTGATCTCGGTGTCTGGCTCGGTGAGTGCGGTGTCGAGGTCTTCCTGGAAGATGAAGGTCCGGACTGCATATTCAGCGACAGCCCTTTCGAGCACATCTATTTCCTCGGCCAACCGGGTTTCGTTCTCGCGCTCACGAGTGATTTGACCGACGAGCCGATTGGCACGAGGACGGAGGTCATCGACTTCTTCAGCGAGTTCATCGATGTCGCGGTCCAAGGTTGCGATGGTTTGCAGTACCCGCACATGTCGGGCGGCGAGTTCATCGAGGCGTTCACCACCGACCGAGACCAGGTCCACTCCGGATGCGAACACCGTGCTGTCGTGGAGAGCGAGCCGGTCAAATTCTGGCGCCGGTGCAAGGTTGCTTGGATCGAGGCCGACGATTTCTACGGGGTCGACCCACGGTTCATCGTCAGTAAAGGGGGTGCCGGAGATGGTGTAGCCGAGGAGGTCATCGATGTCGGGCTCAGGGATGGGGCCGGTGGTTTGCGCTCCCGCTGGGGCCGCCACGATTGCCGACATGGCGAGCGCGACAATGAGGACAGAAACCGCCCACCGCCTAGGCCAGATGGCGCAAACATGCATCTTCGGCATTGTCGGCACGTTTCAGCAGACTATGAATCATTTGACCTACGTCACATCAAGCGGGGTGTAGCGCTCACCGAGTTCGAAGAATTCGCAACTCGGTGCAGTCGTGGCAGATGTCTACTCTCGGAGCTCGGCGAGTTCGGTTCTGGCGCTACTGAGCTGTACCCGAAACGCGCTGACTTGTGCACCGGCTTCAGAGGCCAAGCCCTCCTCGAGAGCGGCTTCGGCGTCAAGGTCTGTAACAAGTCGGTTGAGGGTGGTAATGACGTCGCGAATCCGGTCTTCGTGGGTGCCGAGGCGTGTACGGCTTCGCGTTGCGGCACCGCCTTCCCAGGTGTTCGAGGTGTGGAAATCCCAGATCGGGCGAAGGATGTTCTGGAGGGGTGCAGCGTTGAGGTCGATGCCGTCTGCGGTCTCTCTCAGCTTTGTGGCCCGGTTGTTGTGCTCCACCTCTTCCCCGATCCAATAGCCAAGGCCGTTGTTGAGAAACGAGATCTCTGTGTTGATCGCGTCGATCGCTTGTTGGTCCACAGTGTCGGTCGAAGTTTGCATCATTTCACCCCTGAAATGCCCAAGATTACTGAAATGCATTGAAACGCACTTCCTGTCTAAAAGCAAGCTGATATGCAAAGATTTGCGGAAAGCGAACACATGTTCGATACTGGGGAATGGCTCTCTCCGCTCATCAGCTCGCCGATATCGACAAGATCGCCCCGGTCGTCTTGGCCAAGGAATTACTCATCCCCGTGCCCAAGGTGTTTCATGACGTCTTGCCGGGTGTAGGCCTGCAACGTGGGTGGGCAACAAAGGTAACCGGGTCAGCGTCGGGACGTGTTTTTGCCTGGGCGCTCTTAAGCGAGGTCACCCGTAGCGGGGGATGGATAGCTGCGGTCGATGTTCCCGGAGTCAGCCTTTCGGCAGCGAGCGAGGTTGGGCTGTCGATCGAACGGGTCGTTGTTGTCTCTGGCGTCGATGCCAAGAACTGGGCTGCAACCATGAGCGCCCTTATTGGATCTGTCGATGCGATTGTGTACGGAACCCCTCGACATCGAGTCCAACCGAACATCTATCGCAAGCTCACCTCACGGTGCCGGGAGCGCGGAACCATATTGCTGCAACTGACATGTGGCCCGGCGGCACCCACACGAGATCCAATCCCCGTTGACGCCGATGTTGCCTTCGATGTCCATCCGGTTAGCTGGAACGGGTTGGGGAACGGGCACGGACGCCTTGAATCTCGTGCGATCAGCGTTTCGGTATCGGGGCGCCGAGCGCAGGGACGTACGCGCAACGGGTTGTTTATGGTGCCCGACGTCGACGGAGCAGTGTGTGCCGTCACCGAGACAGCCAAGACAGCCTCGGCCCGTGACACAGCAGACCCGGTTCTTTCGATAGTCAGCTAGTGGTTGCACCCGAACGAGTGGCCTGCGTGTGGTGTCCGGATTGGCCGGTCGTCGCATCGGGAATCCCAGCATCAGAACCAGGAGCCGTTCTCCATGCCAACCGCGTGGTCGCGTCCTCCTCAACCGCGCGAAGCGTAGGTGTGGTGCGCGGGCTGCGGCGACGCGAGGCCCAGAGTCGATGTCCCGAACTCGTGGTGGCCGAGAGAGATATCGCCCGCGAGGTCCGAACCTTTGAAGAGGTCGCATCCGTCATCGAAACCTTCACCCCGCGGCTCGAACTCACAAACGCGGGGACGTGTCTCTTCTTGACCCGCGGGCCATCACGCTATTTCGGAGGTGACCGCGCACTCGGGGAGCAGATATGTGATGCCGTAACCGCGGTGCTTGGCGACCGCACCACGTGCCACATAGGCATAGCCGACGGTATCTTCGCTGCTCGATTGGCCTCTCGCCGTCATGGCTCAGGTGTCCGAGTCATCGAACCCGGAGCGAGCGCAGCATTTCTTGCTCCGCTGGGGATCACGACACTCGACCGACCCGATCTCACCGACGTGTTGTGGCGTCTCGGTATCCGGACGCTGGGGGAGTTCGCCATCCTCGATGTCGCCGATGTCTTGGGAAGGTTTGGGAGGGAGGGCCTCCAAGCGCACCGACGAGCATCCGGGCTCGACGAACAACGTGCAGATGTGACCGACCCTCCCGAAGACATGGAGGTGACCATCGAGCTAGAACCACCGGTAGAGCGGATCGACCAAGCAGCCTTTGCCGCACGCCACGTGGCGGTGGGACTGAGCGAAAAACTCGAACGTCGAGGTTCGGCATGCACCAGAGTCACCGTCATTGCCGAGAGCGAACATGGGGAGTCCTTCACCAGAAGTTGGCGTCACGAAGGTGCGCTATCGGTGGGAGCTATGACCGACCGGGTTCGATGGCAACTCGATGGCTGGTTGCAGGCCGCACCACAGATTCGTCCTACGGGCGGGCTCAGTCGGCTTTCCTTGCGTCCCGATGATCTCGTTGCTGCCGGTGGGCGCCAACTCGGTTTCTGGGGAGGAGAGACCGAAGCAGATCAACGTGCCGGGCGAGCGGTCGCTCGCCTGGAAGGGTTGCTTGGCGTGCACAACGTGCAACTGGCCGAACTGCGTGGCGGGCGCGAACCCAGCGATCAGATCGAACTACTCCCGGCAGGTTCGATCGATCTCACCGACCGGCGCGTCGTCCAACCTAATGACCGGCCATGGCCAGGTGCTTTGTCGGCGCCGTCTCCCGCTGAGCTCTTTACGCAAACCCCAATAGAGCTTGTCGATGGTGATTATCGATTGATAGGCGTAAACGGTCGAGGGGAACTCACCGCTGAACCCGCGTACATTCGTGGGCTCAAATCTGACTGGCGAAAGATCGAGTCATGGGCCGGTCCGTGGCTCCTCGATGAACGATGGTGGGACGCGGAACGATCTCGTCGCAGGGCTCGGTTTCAAGTCGTTGACGAGCATGGCGGTGCCGTCCTTGTGTTCCTCGAAGATCAATGCTGGTGGCTGGCTGGGGTCTACTGAAAACACTGAGTAGTCTCATGGCTCATGAGTGAGCAACGAGAGCACCTCGATTGGGCCACCTACGGCAGCGCAGCACGCGAACTTGCCGGACGGGTCGCAGACGACGGTTACCGCCCAGACATCATCTTGGCCATCGCACGCGGCGGTCTCTTTGTCGCTGGGTCACTGGGGTATGCGCTATCGGTGAAGAACCTCTACGTGATGAACGTCGAGTTCTATACCGGAGTCGACGAACGCCTCGATGTGCCGACGACCTTGCCTCCCTACTTGGACAAGTTCGACCTCACCGATTCCAAGGTTCTCATCGCCGATGACGTGGCCGATACGGGTCACACCTTGCGACACGTGCACGACTTCTGCTCCGATGTTGTTGGCGACGTTCGATCGGCATGTCTCTACGAGAAGCCGCATTCGCTCATTAAGTGTGAGTACGTGTGGAAGCGCACGGATCAATGGATTGAGTTCCCTTGGTCGACCGAACCGCCGCTGGTCGATGGAGTACGCGACGCATGACAAAGAAGATTCGTGTTCCGGCATCATCGGCGAACCTCGGACCAGGGTTCGACGTTTTGGGCATGGCCATCGACCGATACCTCGAGGTCGAATTTGCCGAAGAGGGCATTGGAAGCCCCGACCATCTCACCATGCGCGTGTTCCAACAGTTTGGCGGAACCGGCGGTTTGAAGATCACCTCGACGATTCCCCCCGCACGAGGGATGGGGTTTTCTGGTGCCGCCCGGGTCGCCGGCTTGCTCGCAGCCGCCATCCAAAAGGGAAGCACCCTCGAGGAATGTCAACGATGGCTCTTTGTGGAAGCCACCGAACTTGAAGGGCACCCCGACAACGTTGCGCCCTCGGTCTTTGGCGGCGTCACGGTAGCCGTAGGGGATCGCGTCGAGCGCGTCCCGCTCGGATTGCAAGCAAACGTGGTTCTCTGGATCCCCGACACGCTGTCGGGTACGAAGGAATCTCGGGGCAAGCTCCCCAAGCAGATCTCTATGGAGGACGCGGTATTCAACATGGGGCGCACTGCCTTGTTGTTGGCCGCCCTCACCAACGGTGACGTCGAGTTGCTCGGCGAGGCCTCCGAGGATCGGATGCATCAAGAGATCCGCCTCCAGTCGCTGCCCGATACAGCGGCTGCGATGAAAGCCGCATCGGACGCCGGGGCGTGGTGCTCATGGCTATCGGGCAGCGGGCCCACGGCAGCAGCCCTTTGTGAGCCTGCCATGGCGTCAAAGATTGCCGAGGCCCTGCCGCCAGGTGGCGAGGTCAGCATCTCGCATATCGACATGCGCGGAGCGGTGTACGAGTGAGCTCAGCGGCGGAAAGCGAATCGGCGAACACTGTCGACGTTTCTGCACTGATTGATGACACCGAAGACTGGTTTGTTCACCACGGCATCCCGCACTTCATCGACGACTTCAAAGCCTCAGAGGATGTCTGGACGCGCGCCGTTGGGTTCCTCTCACTCGTCTTCTTCGCCGAACTGTTCTTGACCTTTGGCCAAGAGGTCAGCGGTTGGCAACAAGTTGCCGCATTCGTCGGCGGCCTAGTGATCATGTTCGGCGCGGTTGCTCTGGTGAACCGAGCCCGTGGTCGCTCCGCGTTCTCCCGGCCGAACGAGATTGGCATTGGCGAACTCACGTTGTTTGTCCTGGTGCCACCGGTTCTCGCATGGCTCGGAGGCGCTCGTTCTACTTCGGACTTCGTATTCGTGGTGCTGTTGAACGTTGCGATCTTGCTGGGGGTGTACTTCGTTGTGTCGTGGGGCATCTTCTCCATGGCTCGCTGGGGGCTTACGGCAATGTGGGGCCATCTCACCCAGATCATCCAGCTTCTCGGACGCATCCTGCCGTTGATGTTGCTGTTCTCTGCCTTCTTGTTCTTGAACGCAGAGATCTGGCAGGTGGTCAACGACTTGCCGCTGCCACTGTTCGCCATCGTGATGGGGATCCTTGCCCTTATTGGGTTCAGCTTCTTCGTGGGCGCTATGCGTGGAGCGATCTCGGAGCTTCGCTACTTCACCGCGTGGAGCGACGTGGCAAAGGAACTCGAGGGTACGCCCCTGGAGGAGTGCGACACGACGAACTTCCCCGGGGCGCCAAAGCACGTGCCCTTGGACCGGGCCGCGCGGTCGAACCTCACGCTGCGACTGGTCGTTGGCCTTGCCGCGCAAGCAGGCGCGGTGACCCTGTTGATCTTTGGGTTCTATGTGATCTTTGGATTGCTGACGGTGCGCGAGGAAACAATTCTTCAGTGGACGACGCTGGGCATGTTGGGAGACGCCGAGTTGTTGCGCTTTCAGGTGTTCGACAACGACATCGTGTTGACGACCCTGCACCTGATTGCCGCCGGGCTCGTGGCCGCCTTCAGCGGCCTGCAGTTCGCGGTCTCGCTCGTCACCGACGAGGCGTACCAAGAACAGTTCGTCACCGAAAGTAACGATGAGGTCCGCGAAGCCCTCGCCGTCCGAGCCGCCTACTTGCGCTTGACTCGAACGAGCGCTGACGCATCATCGTAACTCCGCCTCCCAGAACGGTTCTAGGAACGATCAGCATGAAATAGTCATGCTGATCGTTCCTAGATTCCTGCGGGGCCCTACAAAGCAGTGAAGGGTGATGCTGCTCGTTCGTCTTGGCCGAGTGGGGTTAGCTGGTTTCCCGCCTCATCGAAGTTGTCGGGGGAGAGCCAGTTCTCCAGGCCCTGGTCGATGACAGGCCAGTCATCGTCGGTCATGGCAAACCATGCGGTGTCGCGGTTGCGACCTTTGTAGTGGGTGGCCTTGCGGAAGGTGCCTTCGTATTCGAAGCCCAGACGCTCTGCGGCGGCCCGTGATTTCGCGTTCAGTGAGTCGCACTTCCACTCGACCCGTCGATAGCCCGACTCGAAAGCATGTCGCAGCAGTAGTGCCAGGGTTTCGGTCGTAGCCGTTGACCGTTGAATCATCGGCGAGAATGCGATCCAACCAATCTCCAGTGAACCAATGTCGGGTTGGATGCGAAGGAACGACAGCATCCCATGCACCTCGCCATCGACGATGACCGCGTAGGGCTGGGTGTCGCGATTGCGGTTCATGGCATCGATGAGCTGACCGAGCCCGGCCGCATCCTCGAAAGGCCCAAGGGGCATATAGGTCCACAGCGAATCGTCGGCGAACTTGAACGTATGAAACAACGGGATGGCATGTCGAGCCCGCTGCAACGGTTCGAGACGAACGATCCTGCCAACAATCGCGTCGTGGGCCGGCATCTCTGGGGGTTCCCAACCGTCGAGATCCTCAGAAATCGGCTGGCCGTGTTCGTTCGTGGTCGTCACGCTGAGAACGCTATCCCTACTTCGCCTCTAGGTCGACGCTCCCGCAGCAGAGAACATGCCACGCTTCCAACGTCGCGGCGTGGCGATGATGGCTCGCGGGTAGTCCTCGAACATCCAACGGGCGAAGTTGCGCCGGGTCCACGCATTGGTGCCGACCATACGCAGCGCCGCCTCAGCTACCGCTTCGCGGCTGAGAAGTCGGCCGCACAGTTCTGCCATCTTGTGGTCGGCGAAGAGTTCCTCGTCGACGGCCTCGCGATAGCTCGACGCAGCGGTTGCAAAGCTCGGGTTATCGAGCAGCGCTTGTGCAGCGACTCGCCCGGTGAGAAGCGCCTGCCCGATTCCCTCACCGGTGAGTGTGTCGCACGCGGCTGCAGCGTCGCCGACGAACAGTGTCCTAGGTCCGGTAAGTGGAACGCCATCGATGCGAGCCGGTATTGGCCAAGCCCTGTGTGGGGCCTCGGGGGTCGCGTCGGCTCCGATGACCTCTCGAATGTATGGACGCGTCAGAAGCTCGGGCCACACGGTCTTCATGTCCTGCGTGGAGACGTTTCCGCCTCGCAGGATGCCAAAGCCCACGTTGGCTTTGCCGCCTCCGATAGGAAACGACCACACGTAACCAGGAAGAATGTCGGGCTCGAACCACACAAAGAGGCCGCTTTGCGCTTTCTCGTCGACATTGTCGAAGTACTGGCGAAAGGCATGCCATTCGCCTCGGTAGCCCTCGATCTCGAGACCGAGCATCTTTCGCATGGGCGACCACATGCCATCGGCAGCGATGCACTGGCTCGCAGTGATCTGCTGTCCGTCCTCGAGGCGAACCGAGATGCTGTCTGGCCCAGGCGTAGCTTCGATGACCTTGACCCCAAACTGGCCAGTGGCGCCAGCTTCGAGCGCATGGTCGACGAGCAGTGCATCGAGTTCGGTACGGCGAGCGACGCCCGCGAACAATCCTGGCCCACCCGGCAGCGGCAGGTCGAGGAGCTGCCCCTTCGGCGAACGAATCTTTGCCGCCCGAACCGGCGCGAACGAAGGCAGTTGTGAAACCGCCACCCCCATCTCGTCGAGTTGACGCAAACACAGGGTCGTCAGTCCGTCACCGCAGAACTTGTCTCGTGGGAAGGTGGCCTTGTCGAGAAGCAGGACTTCTCGTCCCTCGGTCGCCAACGCGTGGGCGGCCGCTGCGCCGGCGGGGCCAGCCCCCACAATGATGGTCTCTACCGAGGTCATGAGACGAGCGTATCGAGCGTGGCCTCAGACGACCGGATTCTGTACGCACCCGAGAGGGTGGACGGTGTCACACCCGAGGGTCAGCCAGCTTGGTCGTCGTCGGGTGAACCGGTGTCGTCTGGCGCTGCGTCCTCGGGCTCGGTCGCCGGAGGTGTTTCGGGGGCAACCGGAGCATCGTCATCATCAGCCGGTGGGGGCGGATCAGCGGTGTCGTCATCTTGTCCGTCGGGTTGCTGTCCGCCGGGGTTATCCGTGTCTCCGGGATCGGGATTTCCGCCGTCGCCATCGTCACCGTCACCGGGATCACCATTTCCGCCTCCGGGTGCTTCACCGTCGCCGCCGTCATCGGGGTTGTCGCCGTCTCCGGGATCAGGATTCGGGTCATCGCCGTCTGGGTCTTCGGCGTCTGGATCGTCGTCGCCGTCAGGATTCTGGCCATTTCCGTCTCCGGGTGCTTCACCGTCGCCGCCTTCTTCGTCGGCTGGGTTGCCGTCTTCGAAGCCAGGGTCCTCACCGTTCTCGAGCGCTTCGATCTGTTCGGCATCGGGGTCGTCGGTCTCCGTGCCATCGCAGGCGATGCCCTCGGGGCGGTATGTGGCAAAGACGGTGTCGACGTCGGTGGAGTTGTCGTCGATAAACGTTCGGGTTCGTTCGGTGACGACTCGGGTGCACGCGACGCCGACCACGCTCTCGAACTGGCCTGTCTGCTCGACCTCAACCCATGGCGTCGAGTACAGATCCACGGTCACCGAGCTAGAGGTGCTCGTCGGCCAGATCATGACGGGATAGGGGGTTGGATTCGAGATGATCAGTGCTGGCGCTGGCCACGAGATCGTCGCCTCGCGGCCGTAGGGATACCGGCTGAAGTAGATCGAGTGCGCCTGGTAGGCATCGAACTCGAGCCCGCCAAAGAACGCAGCGTTGAACAAGGTGGTGGCGAACTGGCTGATACCGCCGCCGACGCTGTCGACGAGGTGGCCGTTCACGATGGTTCCCGCCGGAACGAAACCCTTCTCCCTGGTTCGTTGCCCGACGTGTTCGTTGAGCGAGAACGCTTCGCCAGGCATCAAAATGACACCCTGGCTCAGTTCAGCGATCAGGCGAATGTTGGTGTTGCGATCTTGGCCGGGGGTGTAGTTCGTCGTGAATGTTGAGACGCGCTCTTCGATGCCGAGTTCTTCGGCCCAGGCCGTGCCACGTTCGCCCTCTTCCTCACGGAACAGCAACGTCGCAACTTCGACATCAGATGTCAGCGCCTGTTCGAGACGGCGAGCCGATTCGGCATCGCAGCACACGGTTTGTGGTGTTCCGGGAACGATGACGACCGTTCCGGGAACGTCAGGGTCGTCGGACTCTTCGATGGTGATGGTCGCCTCGCCGCCGGGTTGGCCGACATCGGGGAACATGCGAGCGAGTACTGCATCGAGTTGTTCGAAGTCGATTGCCGCGTCCCATTGGTTTCCGGAGAAACTCACCGTCGTTGCCGGGCCGAGAAGCTCGTTCGACAAGACCGCGGTCTCGCCAGCTATCGCAACGGTGATGCCATCGGCGAGCCGACCGTTGAGCTCTGCGGCGTACTCGGCTGCAGCCTCATCGCCTAGATCAGCAGCGAGGTCGGAAAAGGGGATCTCCACCGTTTCGATACCGGTTTCGGCTGCTTCGGCGATGTTGAGCGCCAGCGTTTCGATGTCTGGTGTTTGTCCTGGAACCGCTGGCTGGACAACGAAGGTCGCGCCATCGTGCACGATGCCAGCGTCGGCCGGTGCAGAAAGCGTCAGGGAGAGATTGTCGACTTCCTGGCTGAGTTGCTCGATAGTCGCCGCGGTTGGTCCGCCGCTTGCAGACAAATCGACCTCTGAGGGATCGATGTCGAACCAGCGGTCGCCGCTCTCGACGCGCACGACCTCGGCCACAGCCGGAGCAGCTTGTTCGCTGGCGGCCTGGTCGTCGTCGCCAAAGACGCCACAGCCCGTCAAGAGCACTGCGGCGATCAACGCGCCGGGGATGAAACGAGAGCGGAGTTGCGAGGTCATAGCAACTTCAACTGCGGGCGTTCGATCCCCCGCAGCTCGTCGTAGTCAACTTCCACGCACTCGATGGAGCGTTCGCCGGCGAGAACCTTTGCCTGTGGCTTGATCTCTTGGGCAACGAAGACACCCTTAACCGGTGAGAGTCGTGGGTCCTGGTTGAGGAACTCGAGATAGCGGCTGAGCTGTTCGACGCCATCGATCTCTCCGCGGCGCTTTACCTCGATGGCGATGACGCCGTCTTGTTCATCTCGGCAGAGTAGGTCGACAGGCCCGATATCGGTTGGGTATTCGCGGCGTACGAGCTTGTAGCCGCTGGAGATGGCTTCGGGGTCGGCGGCCAGCAGTTCTTGAATATGTGCTTCGACGCCATCTTTTTGTAGCCCGGGGTCGATACCGAGGTCCCAACTCGTGTCGCTGAGCACTTCGTGAAGCGTGATGGTGAGTGTTTCGCCCTTGGGGCTCACCACGCGCCATTCGGATCCATCTTCGATGAGGCGATTGGGCGCGTTCATCCAATTGAGAGGCTTGTACGCACCGCCGTCTGCGTGCACGGCGACGCAACCGTCCGCCTTCACCATGATGAGGCGGGTCGCCTCGGGAAGATGGGCGGTGAGTCTGCCGTCATAGTCGACGGTGCATCTGGCGATGACTAAGCGCACGTGCGCAAGAGTAGATCAGCTTTTTGCTTTCGCCTATTCGCCACCCTGGGGAGCGACCCCCACCGCAGGTCTCACCGTCGTCGTTTGACGAGCTATCGACGGAAACGGGAGAAAAATCCCTTCGGCGCGTCGTCATGGTGATGATCGTGCATGCGCTTTTGGATGAGGTCGCGCCGGGCCTTGAGGTCGTTGTAGGTGATGGAATCTGTCGAACGATCGACGCCAAGGCTGTCCTTGAACGAAGTCAGGTCGACTTCGATGTCCTTGCCCGACTGACCCATCTCCGCGGCCAGCCGTTGGCCGTGGTTTTGGGCAAAGTACGTAGCGATGTGCGCGACCTCTCCAAAGAGGTCGAGGTCGGGGGCCAGCGTCCCGATCGCTGCGTCGACGAACATCAGGTTCTTCACAAACAACATGAGCTCTTTGGGAAGGTTCGCCCCGTAACCCAAAAGGAGCTTCACGAACTTTTGGAGTTCCACGATGAGCTCGTCTGGTGTGAGTGCGGTTGGATCCAAAGGTGCGTTGGCCAGGCCCAGGTCGTTGAACACGACGTCAAGGTCCGTGTCGGGCGGGAGGGCGCCGAGATCGCGGATCGCTGTGAGCTGCCCTTTTACGTCACTGATCATGCCGCTCATGAGCAGACGAAGAAATGCCTGCCGTTTCGCCTCGGTGAGTCGCCCGGTGATCCCAAAGTCGAACAAGGCGGTGCGGCCATCTGGCTGGACGAACAAGTTGCCGCCGTGGAGATCGCCGTGGAAGACACCGTGGATCATGGCGCCTTCCAAGAACCCGATCATTGACGTGCGCACGATCTCATGGGTGTCGACGCCAGCGTCCTCGATGCCCGCAACATCGTCGAAGTTGAAACCGCTGAGGCGTTCCATCACCATGATGCGCCGAGTAACCAATGTCGGGTGTGGCCGCGGGATCACGTACGCCGTTTGGCCGAGTTGGCGAAGCGACATCGCGACATCGAGCATGTTCGCCGCTTCGAGTCGAAAGTCGAGCTCTTCGGTGATCGTCTCCGCGAACACTTCGACGAGTGCCGGTGGGTTGGCCAGGGCCGCAACCGGTATTCGCCCGATGAGGAACGGCGCGAGCCAGGCCATGACCTTGAGGTCTTGATGTACGAGTTCGCTGACCGTTGGGCGCTGGACTTTGACGACGATCTCTTCGCCGCCGCCCGGCGTGATGTGATCGGCGAGCACCGCTCGGTGGACTTGGGCAATCGAGGCTGCCGCCAACGGTTCACGGTCGAACTCGCTGAAGACGTCTTCGATGCGAGCGCCGAGTTCGTTCTCGACAACCTCTCGAACCGTTTCGAAGGATTCGGCGGGAACTTGGTCACGACACTTGATGAACTCATCCACGAGTTCTTTGGGAAAGATGCCTTGTCCGCTCGAGATGATCTGGCCGAGCTTGATGTAGGTCGGTCCGAGGATCTCGGCTGCCTCGCGCAAGCGAAGTGATAGGTCAGCCCTCGACGCGTCGAAGTCTTCGGTCTGACCCTTTCGTCGACCGAGGGCGTACCACAGCCCGACTGCCGTGCCGAGACGTCGGGTGACCTCGACCAAGCGGCCGCCAGCGGGCACCTTCTTTGGTCGGATGAGATCGGGAATCTGGCGTTGGACCGTCGAGCGAATTGTCGGGACTCGCTTGAGCCAACGAGCCTCGTCGAGCGAAACCTGCCACGGCCCACGATCGCTGAAGGCGGCAAGCGCCAGATCGCCGTGAAACTCCGGAGTGTCGGGGGTCGATTCGACTGCAGACATAGTTACAAGTGTGAACCCTGACCTACCTGGATGTATGCCCTAGCGGGTGTGACGCCTGGGACTCTCTGGGTTTGTCGCGTCTGGTGAACCGCTAGGCCGATGCCGGGATCTCGGCGGCATCTGAACTGACCCCGGCAAGCGACAGCTCGTATATCAGCGCATCGTCAACCTGGACACCATTTAGGTTCGATCGAGTGACGCGGGTGTGCCCGGACGAAACTGATATTGCTGATGCCATAGCGGCAACCCGTGGGTCAGTTGCAGATACTGCACTGATCATGCTGAGGTCTAGGGGTGACCTCGAGCGCTTCGTATCCAGTTTCTTCAATAGACGTCGAACGTGCTGATAGGTGGATTTAGGGCCGAGCCGTTCGTAATTCTTCGATGCAATGACTAGAAGCCATGCGGACGATTCCGAGTTCCACCACCAGAATGATGCGGTTAGATCGAAGCTCGGATCGTCGCGTAGTTTGGCCGTGAGTTGTTCGCCGGCTCGTTCAAGGCGGCCTACCAATGTTGCTTGATCCACGGTATGACTCCTTCCTTGCGGGCGGTTAGGGCGCTCAACAAATCTCTTGCTTCTGATTCGCTTGCTGTGGTGTAACGAGAACTGACGTCCCAGTCCTTAACGATAGTCCAGTTGACGGCGAACGTTCCTGGGTCTTTTATCCGTTGGTCAAGCTGTGACTGTAGGCCAGCGGCTTTAACCAGTGCGACGACATCGTGGGTGTGTACCTGATTCGCGAATCCCTTATTCGGAAAGTCCCCACGCATAGTCTTCTTCGCGATACAGGCTTTGATGGCGCATTCCGCAGCGTAGCCAGCGAGGTAGTAGGCGCCAGACCAATGCTGCGCGCTAAGGAGAACTCTCGCCTCTTTCAGCCTGAGTTTGCTCAGGTCTTGAAGGTCTCGCCGATTCATAACTGCAATCGTATGTGACGACTATGACAGGATCGCCAAAGGTGCGTTTAAGCCTGAGCGTCACCCTGCTATCTCGATCCGAGCGATGACAGGGCACGCTCTAGGATCAGTCGTTGTCGCTGGCGATGTGTGTAGCCAGATTCCTCGACAGAAAGAGCTAAACCTCGCGGCCGAGGAAGGCAGCCAACTGATCGGCTGCGCAGGAACCATCGGCACAGTGCTGTTCACTACCGAATGGTGCTGGGCTGTCCTCTGGGCCGCGCCATTCAGGGGCGATGGCTTGCTGTGATTGGGCAAGAATGCCCGCGGCGAGTTCAGGTGCGAGATCGGTGCTTTGTCCGGTTGCCTTCGCGATGTCCCAGCCGTGCGTGAAGATATCGGTCATCGCAATTCCCATGACGGCAGATCCTGGCATTTCGCCGAACGGAAGGGCCACGGTCTGTTCGAGGGCCCCATCTTGTTGGAAGCAGTCGATGCATTCGGCGGCAGCTTGATCGAAGGCTGCCATGTAGTCGCCCTCTGCCCAGTTCTGTCCTTCAGGTGGTTGGGTGCCCTTCATTCCTGCGGTGAAGAATTGCGCTCCGCCAACGACGTGGTTGATGACGCCGGCAACATCCCATTGTGCGCAGGGGGTTTGGGCAGACATTTGATCGGCCTGCACGGAGGCCATGACCTGGCGCGTTGAGGCGATTGCTTGTTCGAGAGGTGCTGTTGGGTTCATGTCGTGATCCTTATAGGGGTAACGGGACAGGGGGTAACGGGCGGATTGCTTGCTGCGACAATTTGGCATCGCTGCTGCCGTGACTGGCAAAGCTACCAGGACTGCGAAATAGGCGTAGGTAGCCGGTGTGCGACGCTGGGCAAATGTCAGCTACCCGACCAAACAAGGTGATCAGCTGGGGAACCCGGCGTGCCTGGTCAACAATGTGGGCATTGTCTTTGTTGCTCAAGTACCTAGTTGTTGCCGAGGCATTCAACTCTGCGCATTGGTGATGCTGCGAACAAACTCATTGGCTTCGAGTTTCGCTTGGAGTTCGGGAGGTAGCGAGGCCCCGTCGAGATCTACCCTCCATGAGGGTGGCATGAGGTCAACCGTCAAAGAGGGCGTTGCGGGATCTCCCTCATTAAGGAAAGTGAACTCGCGATACGTCTCTTCTTGATCCACGAAATAGACCCCCGGTAGCGAGGGGCCAATGATGTCTCGAACAAGCTGCGCCTCCTCGGGCCCGACGGTTGCATGCAGGTAGATGATGCTGAGGTCCTTTCTAGGGTCGTTGGCCCAGCGGAGCTCGCGCCGAACCTCTGCGAGCGTTGGCATTGTCGGTTCCACGATGTGGCGTACGGCGGGATGGGCATCTAATGAGGCTCTCGTCTCTGCCGATACCCGAGGCGAAACGCGAAAGGATGGCGGCATGTCTTCTGGCGACGCTGTGTCAGCGGCGTCGGGGAAGAACCCGATGTATTCGAGATAGGTCTCTTGCTGGTCGACAAAGGCAATGTCCTCAACCTGGCCGATGATTTCGCGAACGGATTCGAACGCTTCATCGTCGGAATCGGCGTGCAAGAAGATGGTTGTGTCGAACGAGTTTGGGGGCCTTTCAAACTCGGTTTCTTGGGAGGTGGGGACCGTTTCGTCGATGTCTTGGTTGGGCGTGGTGGGCGTGGGGATAGCGATCTGTTGAGGGTCTTCGCCAGATGGAGCGGTTGGCGAACCTATTTCAGAATTTGGCGAGCACGCGCCGAGAAGCAGAAGTGTTGACAACCAGAAACGCCGAAACATCAACATGGCCGTATTGTCGGCGATTTCGCGGATGGCCTTGACCGGGCATTCAGGTCAGCGATGCTGCTGGACAGCCGGACCTATATGCAGTCGTGGTTAGATGCAGCCGGGTTCAGATTCGCAACGTGGCTCGGGCGACGAGGTCCATGCTGAAGGCCATCAGAATCGCCAGGTACAACATGCCGGTCGCCGCCATGACCGCCGAGTACTCCTTGCCAC
Source organism: uncultured Acidimicrobiales bacterium (assembly GCA_964441145.1). Taxonomy (GTDB): domain Bacteria; phylum Actinomycetota; class Acidimicrobiia; order Acidimicrobiales; family SHLQ01; genus SHLQ01. The sequence continues at coordinate 8,095 of CAYTUB010000004.1, read as the reverse complement.
GCAAGATGACGATCGTGAGCCCGAGCAGAATGATCGTGGCGACGCTCGACGCGGCCCAGAACCATCCCAGCTGGCCGGCAAAGCCATCGTCGATCGTGCCGTTCAACACCGACCACATGCCGGTGGGGATCAACAGCACGATCAGTTCGAAAGGCCAGAGCGCTGTGGTCCAGCGGACGAGTTCGTTGAGTGGTTGGCGGCTTAGGCCAGGCTGCACCAGGTACCAGTGGCCGAGCAACATGGCGTCACTGACCGCTCCGAGGAAGAAGGCGCCGACCGTGATGCGAACCACACCGAGCCACGCCGGGTCGGCAGCGTCAACACCGGCGGCGATCACCGCGATCAGGCCAAAGACGGGAGCGATGGCGTCGAGAACCGGTGGAAATTCTGGGGCGTTCTTATCGAAGCGCTCTTCTTCCTTGTCGATGCCGGTCATCTCTGCGATCCGCCGCGACCGACGTTCGATCACTTCACGTTGACCCTTGACTCCCGCGGACTTGCGGGCGACCGACACCCACAGGGCGACACTGCTGGCGAGGATCATCAAGACGTTCGCGATGTCTCGAACGGGGACCCAGCGGGTGTAGAAGGCAATGACGAGGGCGATGATCCCAAAGGTGATGAACGTGACGCGTTGCAGCCAGCCATAGCCGAGACCAACGGTTCGGGTGCGCGTGGTTATCCAGAGAAACGCAAGCCCACCGGTAGCCCATTGGATCATGACGGTGGCGGCGTCGAGAGCGATCACTGCGCAAGTCTATGAGGCGTTCATTTAACACCGTCATTTCACAGGAACGCCAGAATGTCCGATACTTGAGATATGGCACGTCCTATTTGGTCTGGCTCGGTGAGCTTCGGGTTGGTGAACATCCCTGTGAAGCTCTTCAGCGCGGTAAGTCGCAAGAACGTGCGCTTCAATCAACTCGAGGCCGCGACCGGAGGTCGCATCAAACAGAAGCGGGTTTCCGCGGTCACCGGAGAAGAGGTCGCCTACGAAGACATCGTCAAGGGCTACGAGCTCGCCAACGGCGAATACGTCACGATCACTCCCGCCGAACTCGACGCACTCGATCCGGCTGCTGCCAAAACCATCGACCTCGAAGAGTTCGTCGACCTGGCCGACATCGACCCAGTCTTTTATGACGCCGCCTATTACTTGGCGCCGAGTGCCGATACGCAAAAGCCCTACAAGCTGCTCGTCACCGCAATGGAAGAAGCGGGCAAGGTCGGTATCGCCCGCTTCGTCATGCGGACAAAGCAGTATCTGGCGGCGATCCGGCCAGTCGACGGAAAGCTCGTGTTGTCGACGATGGTGTACGCCGACGAGATCGTCGCACCGGCCGAAGTGGAACTCTTCGATGGGCTCGACGACATCGAGATCGCCGACAAAGAAGTCGACATGGCCCGGCAACTCATCTCGTCGCTCGAAGCTGACTTCGCGCCCGAGAAACACACCGATACCTATCGCGAGGCCGTGCTCGGGCTGATCGACCGCAAGGCGGCGGGCGAGGAAACCGTCGCTGCGCCAGTCGATGAGGAAGAGGTCGGGTCGGTAGTTGACCTGATGGCAGCCCTCGAAGCATCGGTCGCCGCGGCCAAACAGGCTCGCACTCGTCACCCAACGGCGAAGAAAGCCAAGGCCAAGAAGCCGGCAGCCAAGAAGAAGGCTCCAGCAAAGAAGGCCAAGGCGGCGAAAGCAACCACGAAGAAGAAGGCCGCAGCCAAGAAGGTCAAGAAAGCCTCCTAGCCCCATCCGATTGCAGCCCGCTGCAATCGGCCGCTAGCCGCCCACGCCGTGTTGAAGATACGGTTTGGTGGGTGGCTACCCCCGTTCCTATTCGCACCGAGATTGCCGGTCGGACGCTGAAGGTAACGAATCTGGAGAAGGTGCTGTACCCCATGGTGGGGTTCACGAAGGGGCAGGTCATCGAGTACTACGTGAGCATCGCCTCGGCAATGTTGCCCCACATTGCCGACCGAGGGATCACCTTCAAGCGGTGGCCCGATGGTGTAACCGCGGAGCCGTTCTTCAACAAGCGAGCCCCTGGTCATCGCCCTGATTGGGTGAGCACGTGCGTTGGCCCCGGAGACAAGGGCAAGGGCATCGAGTATCCGGTGCTGTCAGAGGTAGCAGCTCTCGCATGGTCGGCAAATCTGGCGGCTCTCGAAATCCACGCTCCGATGGCGCGATGTGTCGATATCGAGTCGCCCACCATCGTCGTCTTTGACCTCGATCCCGGCGAGCCCGCCACGGTGGTCGAGTGTTGCCAGGTCGCTCTCTCGATCGCGGAGGTGTTAGAGACCGTCGGGCTGCGCAGCTTCGCCAAGACCTCTGGCTCGAAGGGCTTGCAGCTCTATGTGCCACTCAATACACCGCACACCCACAGTCATGCTTCTGATTTCGCGCTCGCCGTCGCGCAGTTGCTCGAACAGCAAAGACCGGCTGACGTGACGTCGAACATGGCGCGCAAAGAACGGAATGGGAAGATCTTCATCGACTGGAGCCAAAACACCCGGCACAAGACGACGATTGCCCCCTATTCGCTCCGGGGCAAGGAGCGCCCGACCGTGTCGACGCCGATCACCTGGGATGAAGTGAGCGACGGCGCCGATGGAGAGTGGCTGGGGTTTGAGTCCGCTGACGTTCTCGATCGGGTCGCAGATGTGGGTGACCTTTGGGAAGAGGTCCCCACGCTCGAACAAACATTGCCGGTCGGCCAATGAGTGAGATCCCAACAAGTGCGCCCGATGGCGACGACGACATGTTCACCGAGGAGGAGTTCGAAGAGCTCTTTGGTGGGCAAAGCGAACCGCTGCCTCCGCGCAGCCAACGGATGGGACGCGCTCCGAGGTTGCTCGGGCTCTTCGTCGCGTCGGCCATGGCGCTCGGGGGCGTGTTGACGTTGGCCGACAGCGTGGCGACCAGCCCCGACTTTCGCACCCCGGCAGAAATCGAAGCGGCTGCATGGGCGGAGGTGAACGACTCGCCTCTGGGATGGCTCGTCGAAGACATCGTCCTCTCCGATATCGAGCGGCCCAACGTGGGCGCGTTTGTTACCAACAACCCGCCTGATGGAGTCATCACCCTGGACTTTCGCCCCTGGAATGAGGATCGCCTCGACGAGTTGATCGACCACGAAATCGGGCATCTTCTCGACTTCGCGCTGTGGGAGCCATCGGCCGACGATCGAAAAGGTGGCCTGGGAACCGAAGCCTGGGCTGAATGCGCCGCGGTCGACGCCCGAACCCGAATCACCGATGCTCGAGACCCCGGTGGCGAGTATCACTGCTTCGACGACGAATACGACCTTTTCCGCTCGACATTGGAGCCCGTGGCCGAGGTCTGCAAGCGTTGGGGCAATCGAGAGTGTCGTCAACTTGAGCTGGGGGAGCGGGCGTAGTGAACAATTCGCGCCGTGCGGTGATCTTTGTGATCCTCGCGTATTCGTGGTGGGGGCTCTCCGCGATCTTTTGGCGTGCCCTCGACACGGTGGCGCCTGTCGATCAACTGGGATTCCGGGTGGGCTTTGGCGCGCTGTTCTTGCTGGTGTGGTCGTTGGCTCGCAGAAACCATCCCTTTGCTGAGCTGACCCCTCGTCATATGTGGTTCGGGGCGCTGTCTGCCTTTCTCATCGCCGTGAACTGGGCGGTCTTTCTTTGGGCGATCGACAACGACCAAGCCGTGGAAGCAGCTCTCGGCTATTTCCTAATGCCATTGATGTCGGTAGCGCTCGGGGTTCTTGCGCTCGGCGAGCGACTGAGCACTAACCAACGAATCGCCCTAGGGCTTGCGACCATTGGCTTGGTGTGGACCTTCGTGGTGATCGGCGCCGTGCCATGGGTAGCGCTCGCGCTCGGGTCGAGCTTCGCGCTCTATGGCTGGGCTCGAAAGGTTGGGCCCTGGAACAGCGTCGACGGCCTCACGTTTGAAATGTCACTCGTTGGCCCGTTCGTCGTTGGACTGGTGCTGTGGCGAGCAGGCGGCGGCACCGAGGTGTTGGGCGACGGGGAAGTCACGACAATGGCGCTCATCGTCGCAACCGGGTTCGTCACCATCGTCCCGTTACTCTTGTTTGCCTCGGCAGCTCGGACCGTGTCACTAACGGCGGTTGGGTTGCTGCAATACATCAACCCAACCCTGCAGTTCCTGGTGGGATGGCAGCTCTTTGGTGAAGAGGTAACGGCAGCCCGACTGCTCGGGTTTGCATGGATCTGGCTCGCCTTGGTCTTCGTGGTGCGAGGCGAACTCCGCGCCTCCCAAGAGAGATCTGCTACTGCGGATCGTCGGGAGCAAAGTCATCCCAACTCGGACCGTCCCGTAGCGCAGGGTCAGCATTCTGCGACGACGCAGAGTCAGGTTCCGCCTCGGTTGGAGGAAGCACCCCTGCCGCCAGACCCGTCGTAAAGGGAACGGCAGCGATCAGCCCGATCGATCCGCACAACGTTCGGGCGATTTCGACGGCGACCACCTCAGAGTTGGCGACGATGCCGAGCGATTGATCCGACGCTGCAAACAGCAACAGGATCGGAAGGCTGGCGCCGGCGTAGGCGAGCAGCAAGGTGTTGACCGTGGCGGCAATGTGGTCGCGTCCGACTCGAATGCCCGAAGCGATCAGTTCGCTGGCTGGCATCGACGCGTTGTTTCGGCGGAGCTCGGCAACTGTTGCGACTTGCGTGACCGTGACGTCGTCGAGCGCGCCGAGTGCGCCGATGACCGCACCGCCGAGAAGGAGCGAGCTCACCCGCAGATCCGGAGCAAGGATCGGGAGCAGCAGCGCTTCGCCATCGGCGAAGCCGTTGAACCCCGCGAGACCAAAGAAGACCCAGGACAACACCAAAGTCAGCCCAAGCGCGGACAGGGTTCCGGCGAGCGCAACCGCAGTGGTGGGCGTGAAGCCGTGGGTAAGGAAGAGGCTCACGAACGCGATCACGATGGCCGCGACGATCGCGACGGCCACCGGGTCATTGCCGTCGAGCACGCTGGGCGCGACGAATCCGACAAGCACGGCCACTGTGGCAGCCATGGCGATGAGCGCCAGAATGCCGCGCACACGGGCGAAAGCGATCACGACCACCACGAAGATGACGGTGAGAATGATCAGCGTGTTCGAACGCTCGACGTCTTCGTAGAAGTACGTATCGGTTGGCGGAGCGTACCCGAGGATGACCCGGTCGCCGGGATCAAACTCGGGCAGGCCGCGCTCGATATCTAAGTTGATCTCGGGCAGAGCAATGACCGAACCGGCGTCAGGGCCTTCGAGAATGTCGAGGTTGAGCAACCGGCACTGCACCGGGCGCTCCGGTGTTGCAAAGGAACACTCCTGAGTCGCAGAGCTGACGATGTCGGCACGGACCCGATCGGTTGCAAGCCCCACTTCGTCGGCGGCATCGAGGGCGGCGACTCGGCCTTCGCCCGTGGGCCACAGCACGAACAATCCAATAACTGCGCCGATGAAGGCCACGACGAGGATGCCGAGCACGCCGCGTAGCCGCGGCGAACCCAGCCAGTGTTCCCAGCCGCCACCGGGAAGTTCATGGTCGTGGCTGTGGCCGTGCGAATGTCCCGCGCCCATTACTTTTCTCCGTACTTCCGACGGAGATCCGAGGCAACCGGAAGGCTTGTGAGAGTCATAGTTCCCAACTAACGGGTTGGAGGCCGGCTTCGGTGAGGGCGGCGTTGGCCGCCGAGAAAGGCTTGCTGCCAAAGAAGCCTCGATGGGCCGACAGGGGAGAGGGGTGTGGGCTTTCGATCACGACGTGGGTTCCAGAGTCGATCAAGGCCTTCTTCTTTCGCGCGGACGCCCCCCACAAGATGAACACTACTCGTTCGGTCTTGGCGCTTATAGCTTCGATCATCCGGTCGGTGAAGGTCTCCCAGCCACGCTTTTGATGAGACGCCGCGGTGCGGGCCCTGACGGTGAGCGTCGCGTTGAGCAGTAGCACACCAGATTTGGCCCACGCCTCGAGGTTGCCGTGCCCCGGCGGCGCGACGCCGAGATCGGATTCGAGTTCTTTGTGGATGTTTCGCAGGCTGGGAGGAATGTCGATTCCGTCGGCAACCGAGAACGCAAGCCCGTTGGCTTGACCGGGGCCGTGATAGGGATCCTGGCCGAGAATCATCACCCGGGTGTTGGCATATGGCGTCAGGTGAAGCGCCCGAAAGACGTCGTCGTGCGGGGGATAGACGGTGTGTTCGCTTCGCTCCGATGCGACGAACGCTTGAAGTTCGCGCCAGTAGTCCTGGTCGAACTCATCGCGAAGAATCGGGTTCCAGTCGGTCGTTGGCGCCATCGACGCACAACCTAGGCGGTCGGGCTTAGCGACACGCGCCTTGTTGTACAACGTTGCTTGTTCAAGTCAGGACGTGTTGGCGCCAGTGCTCGCCCCGTAGACATCCCGGCGGGACTAGCGTTGGGCCATGGCTCTTACGATCACCACCGCACGCTCCGCACCCACCGCAACAAAGCTCGTTGGCGTTGGCGTGTTCTCTGACCTCGACCGGCCCGAACTTCTTCCCAAAGATGCGCTCGAATCCCGAGGCTTTGACGCTGGCTTGGGCAAGACGATGATCGTGGAGACTGCCGATGGTTTGCGCGCTGCGGTTGGGCTTGGAAAGAGCGAAGATTTCGATCCGGCTGTGCTTCGCAAGGCGGGTGCGAGTTTGGCTCGCGCTGCGCGCCGCCATAAGACAATCGCCACGACGTTGCTCGCCGATGCGGTCGCGGCAATCGACGGGCTTGACCAAGGCGTATGCGCCGAGGCTTTGGCCGAGGGGCTGCAACTCGGCAGCTACCGCTTCGAGAAGTACAAGGGCAAGCCCGCACGCAATGACCTGACCAAGGTCACCGTTGCAGGCACAACATCGGCGGCGGTTCGCAAGGGACTCGAAGTTGGTTCGGCGATTGCCGCTGGGCAGAGCTTCGCCCGTGATCTGGTCAACGAACCGGGAGGCACACTGACTCCTCCGGAGATGGCCAAGCGCGTGCAGGCCATGGCCAAGAAGGCTGGATTGCAGTGCAAGGTGATGGACCTCGCCGCGATCAAGAAGGCAAAGCTTGGTGGCCTCCTCGGTGTGAACCGTGGCTCGACGCATCATCCGCGGTTTGTGGAGCTGACCTATTCGCCGTCTAAGCCAACGGGAACGATTGCTTTCGTGGGCAAGGGCATCACCTTTGACGCCGGTGGTCTGTCGATCAAGACCGGCAAAGGCATGATGACCATGAAGAGCGACATGGGTGGCGCAGCCGCGGTCATCGGCGCTATGTCGGCGCTCAAGGCTGTGGGGGCCAAGGTTCGCGTACGGGCGTACGTGCCAATGACCGACAACATGTTGGGCGGCGACGCCACCCGTCCTGGCGATGTCTTGAAGATTCGCAACGGCAAGACCATCGAAGTGCTCAACACCGACGCCGAGGGTCGACTGGTTCTGGCCGATGCCTTGAGCCTGGCTACCGAGGCAAAGCCCGATGCCATCATCGATCTCGCCACCCTTACCGGGGCGTGCATGGCGGCGCTCGGTCCAGACATTGCCGGGCTCATGGCGAACGACGACGACTTTGCCCGGTCGGTGATCGACGCTTCAGAGACGGCTGGCGAACGTTTGTGGCGTCTGCCCCTGCCCGACGACTACAAGTCGATGATCGACTCGCCCATTGCCGACATGAAGAACATCGGCGGCCCCTCTGGTGGAGCGCTCACGGCCGGGTTGCTGCTCCAGGAGTTCGTCGGCGAAGACATCCCGTGGGTGCACCTCGATATTGCGGGCCCAGCATTTACCGACAAGGAGAACGTCGAAACCCGCAAGGGTGGAACCGGCTTCGGAGTGCGCACCCTGGTCGCCCTCGCTCGCAGCTACTAACGCCGGTGTGCCCTCGACACTGCCCGAGCGCGAGTCTGACCAACTCCAGGTGCTCGCCAACGCCAATGCGACTCTGATTTTCGATACCTATTCCTTGAGTGAGTGAGGCGACTCGCATCGGTCGGCCTGGGTTGTCTGCTGGCTCGTCGGTCCTCAGCCCGGACGGGCTGTCTCGCTAACTGACTTGCTCGAAGGCACCCGCAGGTTGCCGGCTGCTGAGCTCGCGATGTCGCGCAT
>CAYTUB010000003.1:34188-63839 GCA_964441145.1 uncultured Acidimicrobiales bacterium | reverse complement strand
CGAAGATCTTCCCGATCTACCGATCGCCACGTACAACATCCCAGCCGAGGCATGGATCGAAGCACCTCCTGGCCTGCTCGACGCAGGTACCGACATTGGTGAACCTGCGACCCTGTACAAACGCCGGATCGGGCCGTGGCTGTTGTGGCGCGCTGGACCCGCACGCAAGGCCGATGCCCGGTACGTGGCGCTACATCACGCAGATCTCGACCGCATCCTCACCTTCCGCATCTACCCCGACGGGTCCGGAGAAGGTGTCGGCCCGAAAGGCGTCGAGCACACCCGTTTCCGCACATGGAAAGAAGCGCTGAACGAGACGCCCTAAGCCCTGTACGAGTAATGGCTAGCCGTCGGGCGCTTCCGAGATGAGTTGATCTTTATCGAGAGGCGAGTCCTGCATATCGCTACACGATGGTCCAGCCACCATCGACATAAAGCGTTTGTCCGGTCATGTAGCTGCTGGCGTCTGATGCGAGATACAGCAACGCACCATCGAGCTCATGGTGATCTCCGGGGCGACCCATCGGGGTTGCCGTCTTGATGAGGGCCATGGCCTTATCGTCCTTGAACATCGCTTCGGAGGTCATCTCGGTCTCGAAGAACCCTGGGCCGATCGCGTTGACCCGTACCCCCTTGCGAGCCCACTCGCTCCCCAGCTCTCGCGTCAGCTGTACCAACCCGCCTTTGGCTGCCGCGTAGCCCGGCATCGGCATACGGCCTCCGCCTACTTTCCCGAGCACGGAAGCAATGTTGACAACCGACCCGGTTCGACCGTTCTCGATCATCCACTTCGCAGCCCGACACGCCAGGTCATAGGGAGCAACCAAATCGATCTGCAGTTCGTGGCGAAAGCCATCGACATCATCGTCAACCGCACGGAGCACCCGACCAATACCAGCGTTGTTGACCAACACGTCGATTGCGCCAAACTCACCGAGCGCGGCCTCGATCACCAGTGGAGCTGCGTCATCGGTACTGAAGTCAGCCTGTACGGCCACTGCGTTCGACAGCTCGCCGGCGAGCGCTTCGAGCCGTTCGATCCGTCGAGCGGCCAACACCACCCTGGCGCCTGCCGAGTCACACACACGAGCGAACCGCTCGCCGAGACCAGAAGAAGCCCCGGTGACGATGACCACCTTGTCATCGAGGCGAAAGGTACTGAGCGGGTCGACCATCGACCGACCATAGCGGCTCATATGAGCGCGCTACTAGTGCGCAGCGCCCCTAGGCGAGGTGTCGCAACAAGAAGTCCCGTTGCAGGTGAAGCAGGTTCTCCGCCACGTGTTCTTGCGGTGTCATGTGGGTAACACCGCTGAGCGGCAACACCTCATGAGGTCGCCCAGCGGCCAGCAACGCCTGACTGAATTGCAATGTGTGGGCAGCCACCACGTTGTCGTCAGCGAGGCCGTGAATGATCATCAACGGACGCTCAAGCTTGTGTGCGTCAAGCAAAAGACTGCTTTGGTCGTAGTGATGTGGGTGGTCGGTCGGATGCCCGAGATATCGCTCGGTGTAATGCGTGTCGTACAAGCGCCATTCGGTCACCGGTGCACCCGCAATGGCAACGTGCACTGCATCTGGCCGGCGAAGGACCGCCAGCGCGGCGAGATACCCGCCAAAGGACCAGCCCCGAATCCCAACTCGAGAGAGGTCCAAGAAGTCGTGTGATTCGCCAAGCGCGTGCAACGCATCGATTTGGTCGTCGAGCACGGCTGTGGCGAAGTCGCCGTAGATCTCACGCTCGAACGCCGGGCCTTTGCCGGGCGTCCCTCGACCATCGGTCACGATGACGGCAAAACCTTGTTCGGCAAACCACTGGCTGGTCGCAAAGCCATTCTTTCTCCGCAGCACTCGCTGCGCGTGGGGGCCGCCGTATGGGTCGAGGAGCACCGGTAACGGTGAACCGTCGTGGCCGTTTGGAAGACACAATGCGGCGTTTAGCTTTCGGTCTCCCAGTATGTGGAAAGTCGGGGTGCACCCAAAGCCCGGGGTATCGGCGAACGACTCGATTTCCGTCGTCTCGCCGTCGTCCCACACCACTGCGTAGGTGGTCTCGGCATCGTCTCTCGCGGTAGTTCGAACCTGGGTGTTGCCACCGATCGCGACACCAACGAAGTCGCCCCGATCGGATAGTGCGGTGAGTCGTCCGTCCAGGGCGCACATCGCCAACACCGAATCGGTCCCATCGGTGGTGCAGGTCACCAGGTATCCCTGCGAAGCCAGCCCGACGAGCGAACGGAGTTGCAGCGCGTCATCGGCCACGCCATTCATGGTGTGCTTCACGGGCTGTCCGTCGATCGAAAGCCGGCGCGTGCCTTCATCGACAATCATGACAAGTCCGTCCGGGCCATCCAACGGCGTCCCGGGCTGGATCTCCACCCACGTCTCCTCGGTGACCCGCAGTACTTCGGTCGGTTCCCCAGTCTCGGGATCTACTTCGGCGACGGCGAGAGTTCGCTGATCGCGGGTCTCCACCGTGATGAGCAGCCGACTACCCCAGGAGACCGCGACCAGATACTCCCAGCTCTCACCGCCGAGCTCCGCCCAGCGAATCTGTTGTTGAGGGCCATCGTCGACGTCGACAATCCACAGTTCGACGTTAGCGTTCGCCGTGCCGGCCGCCGGATAGCGCACCGACCGTGGAGTGGCAGCGGGGGTGGCAGGCGACGAAATCCACCACTGTTCGACGTTGCTCGTGTCCACCCGACACGCGGCGACCGTCCCACCATTGGGAGACCACCAAAAGCCGCGCCCACGACCCATCTCCTCGGCCGCCACAAACTCGGCACTCCCCCACGAAATGTCGGGGTTGGGATCTTCGGTGCCTGGCACCGCTCGGTCGATTTGCCCATCGGTGATCCGCAGGTGAGATCCACTGACGTAGCAAACACGGTCGTGCCCGGGCTCGAATCGAGGGTCAAAGGCCGAACCATCGGTGGACATCTCCGTAGAGGAGCCCGTCGCGAGGTCGACGACGAGAAGCTCGCTCCCTAGGACGAATACCGCCTGACTGCAATCGGGCCGGGTCGCATAGGACACCACGCCACCAGCCTGCTCGCGCATTCGTTCGCGGCGCGACTTCTCCGCCTCGGTCAGTTGGTTCTCGTCACGACTCGATGAGTCAAAGACACAACGCTGCGCAGAGCCCCGGTCGAGCACCCACAGGCTATTCGAGCCGTCGTTGGGGCCACTCGAGCGCAAAAATACGACTCGGTCGCCGTCGTCGGACACGTGGAAGGACCGCGGCGCACCGAGTGAAAAGCGGCGCGATGCAGCGTGTCGGCGGGGAAAGGAATCAATGGGTGACGATTTACTCACCTCATCATCTTGGCCCGAGAGGCGTTCATGACCGATGATGTTTGATGTGACTACGGAGATTCCTCTCGATAACGAAACCCGAACCGCTCTTTTGCTGTTCAACGAACGCCTCGATGCCCGAGCCTTGCAACAGCGAGGAAAGAAGCGGGTTGCCAAGGCCGAGCGTGCAAAGGACGCAGCTGCGGGCGCAGTTCGCAACCTCAACAACGACCCGGATGCCACCGCCGAGCAGAAGGCTGAAGCGGAGGCCGCGTACAAGGTCGCCGTGGACGAGTTCAATGTGATCCAGGCGAATCCGACCGCTGGTCTCGACAAGCCAAAGGCAAAGACCCCACCGGCCGACGAGAACAGCGATGCCGAGGCAGAGGCACCAGCCGAACCAGCTGCCGAGGCAGAGGCAGAGGCAGAGGCAGAGGCGCCAGCCGAAGCCGAGACACCAGACGAACCCGCGCTGGCCGAAGTTTCCGCTGACGAAGAGGAACCGCCGCCAGCACCGGTCGCCGAATCTGAATAGCCCATGGGCGCACACATTGTTGCGTCGGGAGTTGCCCTGCCCGAGACGGTCGTGACCAACGATCAACTCGCCAGGATCATGGATACCACCGACGAGTGGATCATCAAGCGCAGCGGAGTGCGACAACGCCGCGTTGCCATGCCAGGAGTCGGATCCGCAGAGCTCGCCACCAACGCAGTCCGAGCGGCTCTAGAAGCGGCCGACATTGCCCCAGGTGAAGTCGATACGTTGATCTCGGCGACGATGACCCCCGATCACTACGCCCCCGGCAATGCGCCGCTCATTCAAGAACGAGCTGGTCTCGGCCGAGTCGCAGCCTTCGAGATCCGTCAGCAATGTGCCGGGTTCTTATACGGCCTCGATATGGCCGACATGTTGATCAGCAGCGGTCGCGCTGAGACGGTGGTCGTCGTGGGCGCCGAGGTGCACCGCGGGTACATGCCCTATGGGGAGAGCATGAATATTCTCCTCGGCCTATCCGACGACGAACCGACCGAGAGCGACTACGAGACAGCAAGCGAGGCGCGGGCATGGAGTGTGCTCTTTGGTGATGCGGGCGCCGCGATGGTGTTGCGTCCTGGCACCGAGGACACCGGTTTCATTTCGTCAACGCTGCACAGCGATGGCTCGATGTTCGAGTTGATCCACGTGCCGGGGCCCGGGTTTGTCCATCAACCGTGGTCGAGCGTGGAACAGATTGAGGCCGGTCTTCATCGACCTCAGATGAATGGCAAAGAGCTGTTTCGACAAGCCGTCCAGCTCATGCCCGACTCGATTCGAACGGTGCTTGACTCATCTGGCTACGGGGTTGCTGACCTCGACCTCATCCTGGCCCATCAGGCAAATCAGCGAATCCTCGACGGCGTCGCAAAGCAACTTGGCGTCGACGATGATCTCGTCGCGTCAAACATTGCCAACTACGGCAACACCACTGCGGCAACGCTGCCGCTGCTCTTCCATGACTGCGGGCAGACAGGCCACATCGAACCCGGAGCGCTCCTTGCATTCACCGCCTTTGGGGCCGGAGCCCACTGGGGCTCGATGCTCTACCGCGATCCGCGAAGCTAGGGCCCGCGAAGAAGTCGGTTACTTCTTCTTCACGACGTAGGTGTTCGCTGCCCGATCCATCACCGTGCGATGTTGGTTATCGGTGAACAGGAATACCAACGAGACGAGGCCTACGACCGCGACGACGATCGTGACGATGACGCCGAGGAAGGCAATGGCGCTCACGATTCCGAGAAGCGACGTTCCCGAACGGATGATTCCGACCGGAACGCCCAGCGGCTCAGTGCCATCTTCCTTGACGATTCGTATGCCCAACAGCAACTTGCCGACGGTGCCAGAAAGGAACGTGTTCATCAGCGTGTAGTACGCCGCGCCGACAATGGACCCGAGAATCGCCAGGCCGACGTTGACCTCTACCTGGTTCGGGTCGCCGCTGAATGCTTGGAAGACGGCTCCAATGCCGAATGGCAAGGTGATGATGGTGACGATGATCGCGTCAATGATCGACGCAGCGATGCGCAGCCAGGGGTCTGCAATCTCTCGACCGTTCGCGAGCTGATTGTTGTTCGGGGCCACGTAGCCGGCTTGTTGTTGCGCGCCTTGTTGCTGCGGCCCACCCACCCAGCTGTTTCCGTCCCACCATCGAACGGTGCCTGCTGGATCACCCTCTGCTGGGTACCAACCCGGTGGCTGTGTTCCGTGACTCATCGAAAAGACCTCCTCGTCGGGATCCGCTCCCGGGAATGACCCTAGGCGACACTTGCGGGGCCGCGCCGAATTTGGGTCCTAGTCTGAGTATGTGGCGAGCATCGACTACGAACTACATGATCTTGGTGATCTTGGTGATCTTGAGTCACCGGTCTTCATCATGGCGTTCAAGGGTTTGTTCGACATGGGTGCAGCCGCCACCGCTGCCATCGATTGGTTGTCGATGATTCACGAGGGCAAGCCAGCAGCCTCCATTGATCCCGAACTGCTCTACGACTTTCAAGAGACCCGGCCCGAAGTACGGCTCGGCCGCAGCGGCAAACGAGAAATACTTTGGCCATCGAACAATGCGTTGTGGGCAAAGACCGAAACTGGATCCCCCGACCTGGTGTTGCTGAGTGGGGTCGAACCGAATCTTCGCTGGCAATCGTTCTCTGCCACGATTCGCGAACTTGTCGAACACACGCAAAGTCGGTTGGTCGTCACCCTTGGCGCATCGTTGGCGATGGTGCCACATACCCGCACCTTTCCCGTTCGGGCATCGACCGGTGATAGCGAGCTTTCGGAGCGCCTCGGTGTTGCTGGTCCGAGCTATGAAGGTCCGACAGGTGTTGTTGGTTCACTGCATCAGCATCTCGGCGAGCATGGGATTCCGGCGATGTCACTATCGGCCAGTGTTCCTCACTATGTGCCGAGCCCTCCATCTCCAAAGGCGACGGCTGCATTGCTCGCCACCCTCGAGCAATACCTGAAGATCCGAACCGATCACGCCGGCCTCGCCGATGAGATTCGCGACTGGGAGTCTCGGGTGCACCGTGCCCTCGAAGACGACGAGGACGTGCGGAATTATGTGTCGGATCTCGAATCGAAGAGCGACGCAGCTCCAGAGATCATCGTGGACTCCGCCGACTTCGCGTCCGAGATCGAGCGGTTCTTGAGCGATCCCCCACATAGCGACGAGAGCGAGCAATAGGCACAATCCGGGCCCTCTGGCGCCACGGGAACCTCTGGATCTGGCACCATCTCGGGGTGGACCTGAGCATTGTGATGCTGATCTGCGCGATCGTCGCAGGGCTCGTTGGAGGTTTCACTGCCCGTTATCGCAGTTGGGGAACCGGCCTGGCCGATATTGCGACGGGTGTTCTCGCCGCCACGTTGATCTCAACGGTGGCACTGGTGGTTCTGGCTATCTGGGCAGACCTCAATCAGTTCGGCCTCATCCACTACGTCTATCTACTGGCCGTCGTGGGGTTCCCCATTGGGGTCGCCATCATCGTGACGCCCCACCTCTTGAACGCCGAATTCAAGACCCCGCTCATCGTGTGGCCACTGGTCATTTTGGCGCTCGGAGCTGTCGCCTCTGGACTTTGGGGAACCCACGTCGAACCCAACCGACTCGAGCTTGACGAAGTCGTGCTCGGCGCCGAGGGAGCTGCCCAACCGCTGCTCATCGGCGTGATTGCAGATCTGCAGACGCCCAATATTGGCGACCATGAAGTCGCAGCACGAGAGCTGGTGACCAACGGTGACCCTCAGGTCGTGGTCATCCCCGGCGACCTGTACCAGATCCCACCTGATGAGCTCGATGCGCAACTACCGGAGTTCCTTGGTTGGCTCCGCGAGCTCGTGCGTACTGTCGAACATGTCGTCATCGTCAACGGTGATGTCGACGACCCCACAGTTCTCGAGGAGCTCGCCGAAGAGTCGGGCGCCAACTACCTCGCCGATGAGCTTCTCACCCTCGACATCGATGGACAGGATGTCGTCTTTGCCGGCATGTCCATCACGGAGACCCGCGATTCGGGCGAGGTCAACGAGGAGCTCATCCAGGCGCTTGCCGACACCACTACCGAAGCCGACTTAGTGATCGCCGTCAGCCACTCCCCCGACAACGTGTTGTCCTACGACTCGGCCTCGCCCATCGACCTCACGATTGCGGGGCACACTCACGGTGGACAAGTTTCGCTGCCCTGGATCGGACCGCCGATCACCTTCTCTGATGTCCCTAAGGAGATCGCGTCCGGCGGCCTGCATGTCCTCAATGGTCATCCGCTCTACGTTTCGACGGGCGTTGGTTTGGAACGGGGTCAAGCTCCACAGCTTCGATTTGGTGTTCGTCCTTCGGTGGCGCTGATCACGGTCGTGCCCGCCGACAGCTAGAAGACTTACCGGCCGACGTCGACGACGATCCTGCCTCGCACTCGGCCAGCGAGCAGGTCAGCTGCGGCATCGACCACGTCGTCGAGACCGATCTCGGTCACCATTGATTCGAGGCTCGTCGTGTTCAGATCTGTTGCAAGGCGCTGCCAAGCTTCATCGCGCCGTTCGCTCGTTTCGTGGACGGAGTCGATGCCCGCGAGAGTCACGCCACGCAAAATCAGCGGCGCCACCGAAGTGGTGAGGTCCATGCCGTGGGCAAGTCCACAAGCAGCGACGCATCCCTTGGGCGATGTGGCGGCCAAGACGTTGGCCAACGTATGACTACCCGCCACGTCGATAGCCCCTGCCCAACGAGCCTTTGCGAGCGGTCGACTGTTTGGCTCGACAAGTTCGCTGCGATCGAGCAGTTCAGCGGCGCCCAGACTCTTCAGATAGTCGCCTTCGGAGTCCACCCGGCCCGACGACGCAATGACCTCGTAGCCGAGCTTTGAAAGTACCGAGACAGCAATAGAGCCCACCCCGCCAGCAGCGCCGGTAACCAAGACAGGGCCGCTACTCGGGGTCACATCGTGTTCTTCGAGGGCGAGCACAGACAGCATCGCCGTGTACCCAGCGGTACCGATAGCTGCGGCTTGGTAGGTAGAGAAGGCTTCCGGGATCGAGGTAAGCCATTGGCTGTCGACCCGGGCACGTTCGGCCAGGCCACCCCAGTGACGCTCACCAACATCCCAACCGTTGAGCACGACGCGCTCGCCAACCTTGCGGTCTTCGTTATTCGACGACAACACGGTTCCGGCAAGATCGACACCGGGGACCATTGGCCAGGTCCGTACGATCGGCGACGAGTTCGTGATTGCTAACGCATCTTTGTAGTTGAGCGTCGAGTATTCGACCGCGACCAGAACGTCGCCCTCGGGGAGGTCATCCTCCGTGAGCTCGGTTACTTCAGCCCGAAAGTTCTCGTCTTCGTTGGTAAGCAGGACTCCACGCATGCGGCACCCTATGCCGATGTCCGCAAACTGCTGAAGTTCTGCCACGCCATCATCCCCATGATTAGGGGGGCGAAGAGAAGCCGACTCTCGAGAAAGAAACCCGACCCAAACCACAGTCCACCGCCGATGACGATCGCCGTGACGATCGAGACCATGGCGGCGCGTCGCCGACGAACCGGCACGTCCCCGGGAATGAGGTCGGTCATGATGTGGCCGCCATCGAGGGGAACGACGGGTAGGAGGTTGAAGGCACTCCATACAATCGTGGTGAAAATTCCGATGTTCACGGCGTCGACTACAAGCGGTCCTTGCCCGTCGAATACACCTGCCTGCCGGGCAATGAGCAGCGCGACGCCTGGGAGGGCGCCGGCAAAGGGTCCGGCCAGGCTAATAAAGATCGATGCTGCTCGCCCGGGAGCTTCGGCGAGACGAAAGCGTGTGAACCCAGCCATGCCTTCCAGCGAGATCACGGGCGACCCAACGGTTCCCTGAGAGTTGGCAGCCACGGCGTGACCAAGCTCATGAATGAGCACAGCAACCACAGCAATCGCGACGAAAAGCACGATGCGGTCAACCTGATCATTAAAGGACAAGAATCCAATGACAGCGATCGTGATGAGAAACGACCCGTTGATGGTGGTTGGGAACCCGAACAGGTTAAAGGTCATCGGCACCTCCAGGTATCGACGACTTACCCTAGGACGATCTGCTGGACGAGTCGGTTACCCTTCGAGGGCAGCGAGTTCTTGGCTGGTGAAACAGCCCGCAATCTGGCTATCGATGCGAGCTCGTTCATCGAGGTCTCCCGATAGGTCAGCGAGGATCGTGACTCGGACAAACTCGCGGTCGTTATAGAGGTCGTCAATGCATCCCTGTGTTGGCGCTGACAACGACACGCCAGCCTGCTGCGAAACCGCACGACCTACCGAAACGCACTCCGAAAACAGATCGAGATATCGGTTCTGCACCTCGGTCTCGGCGAGAAGGAAGTCGAAGGGCTCTTCGTCCAGCAACGCTCGCCAGAAGGGTCGATACTCCTCGGTCGCCTGGAGTTCAGAGGAAACGCACGCTGCCTCGGTCGCAGGAAGCGGACCACCGCCAGCTTCGATGAGACCGGCGGCAAAGTCGTCGACGGCTTGGGCGCTCGCGCAGGACTGCACAGCCGAAACAACGGCATCGATCGGGTCGGCTCCCTGTGTCTCGGCCTCGGCGGCGGCGGTGTCTGTGCATGATTGTTCATCAAGGCTGAGCACCAGCCCAGAGGCTGCCAACTCGGTGAAGGCCGCGGCGTTCTCCGAGGACTCGTCGATGACGACCGTTGTGGCCGTCACGTTCGGCGTTGCGAGTTCGTCAGGGTCGCCACTGCTCTGTTCGCCAGACGCGGAGTCATCAACGCTCGAGTCATCGGTCGGGTCGTCGGTCGTGGTCGGCTCATTCTCGGCGGTTTCGACATCACCGTCGTCTTCCCCACCGTCTTCGTCATCGTCTTGATCAGCGTCAGGTGCCGACGTTGTCGTCGTGTCACCGGTGTCGGCAGGACCTGGTTCGACAATCGAGGCCTCGCTGCAACCCGCCGCGAACAACAGAAACAACGCGAAGAACAACGGCTGCAGCAAAGAACGACGTCGGATACGTTCGGTCAACATATCCCCAAGGCTATGGCCCAATAACTTGGGCCGCGGGGCACCCGGGAGTGCGCCCCGCTAACGCTACGGCCGCGTTACGAGCCACAATAGCGACCGTGCATCCTCTCTCCCGACGTTGCCAACGATCACGACGCTCGCTCGCTGTTGCCCTAGCGGCGCTACTGGCGCTGCTGATTTCCGCCTGCTCATCTACCGACCAATCTCGAGCGGCACAGGCACCAACCGATGCTCCACCGGCCGCCGAAGACCCCTCGGTTGGACGCAGCATCACCGAACCCGAAGACCCAACGGTGATCGCCCGAGGTCCTGTCCCGGCACCCGCAGATGGCTCGGTCGTCATTCCCGAGAACGTGGTGCACGTCCTCGGCAGCATCCGCTCCACGCCCAGCGCCGCAGATGGATGGGAGAGCGAAATCCCGGTGATCGAAGGCGACTTAGCTACCACCGCATCGCTGAGTTGCGACCTGGGCGCTGACTGCGACCCCGAAGCAATCGCTGCATGGGCGCAAGGCCGAGTGGACCTGATCAACCTGGCAACATCTGCCAATGTGCTGTCCGCCGAGGATCTCGAGGCAATGCAAGACGCGCTTGCCGACGTCAATGTTGCAACCGTCGGTTTTGGGACCGGCGAAGGCGCGGAACAGCCGTTTGTGTTCGACAACGGAGATGTGGCGATCGCCTTTCACGCCGTGAGTCTCCTCGCCCTACCCGAGGTATCAGCGACCGAAGACCAAGCTGGAATCGCTGGACCTAGGTCGTTCAACGCGATACTTGAGCAGGTAGAGGTAAGTCGAGATGCTGGCCGCGGTGTCGTTGTGTTGATCGACGGTGAAGGACTCGATGCGCGGTCCCCCGATGTCGCGAACCTGACCGCAGTCGAGGCCCTTGTCGAAGCGGGCGCGAACGCGATCGTCGGCCACGGTTCGGACTTTCTTCTCCGCTTTGACCAAGTGGGCAACGGCATCGCCGCATTTGGGCTTGGCAACGCTGTCACCGCAACGCAGGAGCCACTTCGCCAAGATGCAGCGGTGCTTCGTCTTGAGTTCGACCGACCTGGACGTTCCTGTCTATTGCCAGCGCAGGGAACTACCGCGGGCCCCGTGCTCGACGATGCCCAGGCAACCAACTGCTCGAACTAGGTAGCTCTGACACGTTCGCCAAAGCCAACACGATCTAGGTCAGCAAGGACCGCAGGATCAGTTGTTGACGTAGGCGATCCGAATTCTCAAACAGCAACGCATCAAAGCCAAGAGAGGCAGCGGTGGCGATGTTTGCGCTCGAGTCGTCGATGAAGACGGCGTCGGTCGGCGCAAATCCGTACCGATCGCACAGGATTCGATAGATCGCCGGATCCGGTTTGATGACACCCTCCCGACCGCTGACGACCATGCCATCGAAGTGCGCAAAGAACGGATATGCATCTTCGATCATCGCGAAGGTATCTCGACCCCAGTTCGTGAGGGCGTAGAGCGGTATGCCTGTGGCCTTGAGGTCGTGGAGAATCTCCACCGAGCCCTCGATGACGTCGCCGAGCGTTTCCTTCCAACGAGTGGCAAAGGCCATGATCACATCGCGGTATTCGGGGTGCCGGTCGCCAGCCGTTGCCGCCACTTCGCCAAGTGGAACACCACGGTCAAGTTCCTTGTTGTCAGCCATCGTGAGAACGTTGTCAAGGAAGTAGGAGAGCTCATCCGGGTCTTCGATGAGCTGTTCGAAAAGCAGTCGGCGATCCCAGGTAATCAGTACGTTGCCGAGATCAAATACGACCGTTGAAGCAGTTCCCACGGCCGGAACGTACCAGGGGCCAGGTGGGAATCCCTAGCGCGGAGCCAACCCAGATGCGCGGAGGTCTTGTGCGCCGTAAATGACCGCGACAGGCAAACCACTTTGCAGCGGCTAATTCCTAATCGCGAATCCCATCAGAATCGGCACCGATTCGCTTCACGAAAGCGGCAACCTCGTTCTCATCGAGTGCATGTCGGTAGTCGAAGTCATCTCTCGATTGAAGGAAAATCGACTCATCGATAGCCATGGTCTCGTGATAGGCGTCGTTGTCGTGGATCTCGCGTGAGCTGCTCAACACCTTGGCTTGGGCCACGAGCGGCTCCCCATGTCCGGGCAACATCTGGAGGTGCAGCGGCACCATATCGAGATCGGTATCGGCGGTCGCGATGATCACTTTGTCGATATCTGACCGTGCGCACATCGTGAGCGCATCGAGGGCAAGCCAGACGTCGATGCCCTTTTCTTGGCCAACGTTTCGAGCCTTTACCTTTGCGCTGAGCGTGTCGCCTTTATGGTCGCGCGGATCGCCAAGATCACGTTCGTTGCGAATATCCCACTGCCATCGGTATCGCAGTGGCTTCTCGAGCACGACTACGCCGGTGGCTGTCATGAGGTCGTGACGACGACGCTCGGCTTCCCAACGCTCTCGATCGACGTCGGGACTGGGGATTCCCGTGGCATAGCGAATCTCGACGAGGTCACATTCGCCCGCGAGCGCTCGACCGAGCAACAGCGGATGCATGTTCCCGGTGCCGTTGGCACCGTCTTGTCGGCCAAAGGCGTAGCGAGCGCCGATCGTTACGTTCTGGCCATCGATGAATACTCCTACGCGCATGTGCAGAGACTACCGAGCATCACGCGGGCGAGAGTGTTTAGGTAGCGGCCAAGGTGGCCACGCCAAAGCCTGCGCTGAAGCGTTCACACCAAATCTCGACGTTGCTAAAGACGCTCAAGTCGACATCGGCAGGGATCTCGTAGTTCTGCGAGCCAATGTTTCCCTTGAGGTCTCCAAGGCTGATGAATTCGCCGTTGGCGGCTCGAAGGTACACCTTCAGGTCGGGGCCGTTCTGTGCGTTGAGGTCAGGAAACTCGAGGAAGCGTTGCGAGGTGCCGTTGCCAAGCACACGGACTGCGCCTTCAACGGAGTACCCGTTGAGCGACGAGAAGTTGCCGCTGTGGGTCGTGACGATCTCGCCGGGCTCTGGTGGCGGGGGTTCGGTCGCTGGAGGTGGTTCGGTCTCAACCGGGATCTCGGCTACGTCGGGAGCAGCCTCTTGGACCGGGGCGTCGCCGACCGGCGCTTGGGTGGTCGCAACGTCGTTGACGACTTCGGGCGCTGCCTCGACTGCGGGTTCGGGCGCTGCCTCGGCCGCATCATCTATCGCAGCACTCGCTGCGGCATCGGGGCCAGAATCTTGGGCCCCACCAGCCTCGGCCTGCGCCACAGCGACAGGGGGTTCTTCGGAGACGGCTTCATCGGCAGGTGCTGCGATGGCATCGAAGACGGGACCCTCTTCGTCGACAACGTTGTCGATGAAGGCGGCTTGAATCCCAAAGAATCCAAAGGCCAACCAACCAAGTACGCCGAGAAGCACAACGCTCGCGCCCCCGAAGGCGAGCTTGTTTTGTTTAATCTTGTCCAGAATTCCCATACCAACCCAAACCATCCGGGCATTCAACGCGATTCCAGATCTGGCTTAAGATCTGTTCACATCGTTGTGCCTGGCGTCATAGCAACCGGTGCCCCGGGTAGGCCCTTTGACTCCCCTCATTTGGGTAGGCCGGCTTACCGCCCAAAAAAATCGCTTTGGTCACCCCTGTCCGCTGCCCGATACCAAAGACATGTTGGCGTCAACAATTCTCGCGATACCAAAGGCGATCGGTCGGGTTCGTCGTAATCAATGGCTTGGGTTCATGGCCGTGGCGTGGACGCTTGTTTTGGTCAACCTTGTCTGGATCACCGGTCCGAGTGGTGCCGACAAATCACTTGGTTTCAGCGCACTCCTACTCGTCGGCGCGCTCACCTACACGTGGGGCTATATGCGAGAAGGCCGTCGGGAGGACAGAGAAGTTCAGGCCCTGACGGTCGGCCCTCCAAACCAGCTGGCTCTCGAGACCAGCGAGATCCACTCCATGTACGAAAGCGGAGACGTCAGCAATGCCCTCCGAGCTAGCGAATCGGCGCTGGCCGTACGGCCTGAAGATCCGTCATTGTGGTGCGCGTGGGCGCGCTGCATGGCAGCCAACGGTGAGACTCGTATGGCGACCAAGGGAATCGATCGGGCGCTAGAGCATGACCCAGAAAACGTCGAGGCCCTCTACCTACTGGCCTGGTCTCGCCGTTTCTATTGGGACTACCGGGGTGCTCGTTCAGCTGCGTCAGCAGGTCTGGTCGTCGACCCATCTCATGCCGGGTTGCGATTTGAACTGAGCGAAGCAAAGCGGATGATTCATCAATGGACTCGAGCGAAAGCCCTGCCGAAGCGCCAACCAATGTCGGCTCGCTCGATGAACCCGGCAACGACACCGACACAGGCTGTTCCCCAAGACCCTGATGCGGATTCCTCGTCTGAGACGACCGAGGACTTCGATTCTTTCTCGTCCTTCTCGGCGGGCGTTCTTGAGCTCGAGGCGTCGCCAGTACCCGAATACGAGACTCCGGAGCCGGCCGAGACCACGCGGGCCGACTTCCCCTTGCTCGAACTTGGTTCGCGGGAACCTCTTCGCGGCGATGACGTGCCGCGCACCGTCGAGATGTTCGAGCAAGCGTCGCCCGAAACTTCGCACGCAGAGCCTGTCGAGGCTGTCGAGGCTGAGACGGAACTGTTCGACAACCGACTCTTTGTGAGCGCAGTTCTCGACAGTGAATTCTCCGAAAGCGCGTTGCATGATTCGATGCCGGCCGAACCGGACCATACCGAGACGGTCCCGCTCGACACGGCCCACTTCGACTCCACAGACCTGGGTACGTCCCAACCAGAGGTGTTCGACTTCGATACCACTCAACCAGAGGTGTTCGACTTCGATACTTCTCAACCGGAGGTAGCGGACCTCGAAACCGCTCCCGAACCTGAGACGGCCAACCTCGAAACCGCTCCCGAACCCGAGACGGCCGATCTGGAAACCCCAGACTTCGCCGCTCCCGAACCCGAGACAGCCGACTTTCGAATCTCAGAAGTTGAAGCTCCCGCTGACTCCGTATTCGCCTTTGCACCGCCCGAGGCGCACGAGCCGACGGTCAGCGAGCCGCACGCGTGGCGGCCAATCAAGCAAACATCGGGCAGTCGCCTAGAGCGCCTCGTTGCCGAAGCCAACGCTGCCTGCGCCCGAATTCACGACGACGAAGCCCCCGACACCGACGATATTGGTGCCATGGCCGGTGTTGGCGAACCCGAATAGTTCGTCAGTCAGAGGCTCGCCGAGCATCCTCAGCAACGACGACCCGGTGCATGACGCGCCGGTTTGGAAAGTAGTCCGTGCAGGCGTAGTGCTGCGAGCCGTAGTTGTCCCAGATGGCGATCGTGCCGGGATGCCAACGCAACCGCACCTGATGTTCCGGCGACTTGATCAGATCAAAGAGTTGATCAAGCACCCGTGCACTTTCCGCACCCGTCATCCCAACAATGAAGCGGGTGAATGCCTCGCTCACGTTGACGTACGGGCGGCCGGTCGTTGGATGGTGATCGATGATGGGGTGCACAGCACTGCCCGCGTCGACCAGCGCAGTGTCTATGCCCGCATTGCCCCCGGTTCGATAAGCCCCGGTACGAAACGCTCCCATATCGTGTACCGCTTCGAGCTCCGCCAGGTCAGACCGCAGTCCCTCGGGCAGTGCGTCATGGACGGAGAACATCGATGCCCACAGCGTGTCTCCGCCCACGGTGGGAACCTCGATTCCCTGAAGAATTGATGCAAAGGGCGGCGCTGCTCGGTAGGTCATGTCGCTGTGCCACTCCCCTGCGTCGGGGAACTTGTCGCCGCCCCATTCGAGGATCGTGACGTCCTCGTGTTCGGGGTGGGTGTTGTAGGAATGGTGGCGCATTCCTAGGGTTCCGAGCGATTGCGCAAAGGCCACCATTTGCTCGGCGTTTAGGTGCGCGTCGCGAAAGAATAAGACGTGATGCTCAAGCAACGCTTCATGAATCGCGGCTGCCAACGTCGCATCGATATTGGCCAGATCCACGCCCGATATCGTCGCGCCGATGGCCGAAGCCTCAGGTTCGACGGCGAACGAACCGTCCACGTCATCCATCGCTGTGGTCATAGGCAAACAGTACTTTCTGTGAGGCTCTGCAGGTGTAACTCGATGGGCACGGGTGCAGGCTATACCCGACTGAACAGTCGTTCAGTATTGGCTAACGGCCCACACTGGCCAGAAGGGCCTAGACCGAGTCCGCCTGCTCGAAGAAGAGGCTGAATTCGATGACGCCGATGTCGTCCACGACGATCGTGGGGGTGAAGGGTGGGTCGATGTCGAAGTCGTCGAAGATAACGTCGATCGAACCCGAAACCTGAACCTCGTCGCCGACGAGGCGTGCGGTGAGCGGAATCTCGACCTCGTTGGTTACGCCTTTGAGGGTGAGCTCGCCGGTGGCGTCAACGGTGACCGACTCACCGGCAAGCGCCGCATCGTCGAGTTCGATTCGCGAGGTCAAGGTGAAGGTGGCAAACGGAAAGATCTCGGCCTGCAAGATCGGGCCTCGGAACTGCGCATCGCGGCGGGGGTCATCGCTGGTGATGCTGGCGATGTTCACCCGAAACTCAGCATCGGTGACGCCGTTGTCCTCGATGCTGAGTTCTCCGGTGATCGACGATGTGCGGCCGACCGCTTCAAAGTCGCTCAAACCAACAAATTCCTTAAACACTCGGTATCCGGCAACCGAGTCGCCGGTCAGAATCCAGTCGCCATCGGCCGTCTCGATCCGTATCGTTTCGCTCTGAACAGGGTCGACGACTTCCAAGCCCTCCGCGGTGGAAGCAGAATCGGGATCAGCGGGCTGGGCACCATCTTCACGTCCGAGAACGGCGGCGATGCTGCTCTCGGAGCGGTCACCAATTGCAAGCTGCGGTGGCCCCTCTTCGCTGAACCCTAGGAGAGTGGGCACGGCAAAGAAGGCGACCACCGCGATGGCGCTGATGGCACCGACCGCAAGGAGGGGCCACTTCTTTCGAGACATGGTGGGTGAACCCCGCCACTCTCTCCAGCTGCCCGCAAATCCGGCCGAGTTTCTGAGAAATTCGCGACCCAAGCATTCAAAGGCCGCTCCGACCTACGGGCAAGCACTCGATGCAGGTCCACACTGTTCACTTTGCGTGGAAATTTCGACACGTAAAATGCGACATATACCCCAGATTTAGTGTTAGAGATGTGGTCGTCAACTACTTTACGGGGAGTTCTGATGTATAGAGCGTTCAAAAAAACGCGTACCGCGGCTGCGGTCTTTGCGGCTATGGCGGTGGCGGTTGCAACATTTGCAGTCCCGGCGGGAGCCGAGGACAGCAGCGGCGGTCAGACAATCGCCGATACGGCAATTGCGGTATCGAGCCTGGACGGCTTCGATAGTGACAACGATGACTTCGACATCCTGATCCATGCCCTCCAGGCAGCGGATCTCGTTGGCGCCGTAGCAGACCCAAGTGCAGACCTCACCGTCTTTGCGCCAACCGACCAGGCATTTGTCCGACTGGCCCGCGACCTGGGCTTCAGTCAGTCCGGATACAACGAAGCAGCGGCGACCGAATTCATCGTCGCAGCGCTCACCGAGCTTGGCGGCGGCGACCCAATTCCAGTGCTGACCGACGTGTTGCTCTATCACGTCTCGCCTGGCAGCACCTCTTATGCCGACTCGCTTCGCGGTGAAGTAACCGAGATCAACACGCTTCTCGGCGCAACCTTCACGGCAGAGGGACGCACGCTCGTCGACGCGGCGCCAGCTATCGAAGACGGACGCATTCGGAACCCGCAGACAGATATCGCCGCGAGCAACGGTGTGATCCATGGTGTTAGCCGTGTGCTTCTGCCCGTTCCACTCGAAGAGATGGGCAGCCTCGGCGACCCATCGGCTCCGACCATCGCAGACACGGTTGTTGCAGTATCGAGCACCGACGGCTTTGATAGCACCAACGACGACTTCGACATCCTTCTGCACGCACTCGTTGCAACAGACCTGGTCGATGCCGTCGCTGATCCCAGCGCTGAGCTCACCGTCTTCGCCCCAACCGATCAAGGCTTCGTAAACCTGGCCCGTGACCTCGGCTTCGATGCACCGGGCTACGACGAAGAAGCAGCCGTGGACTTCCTCGGCGCACTATTCACCGAACTCGGTGACGGCGATCCAATCCCAGTACTGACCGACGTCCTGTTGTTCCACGTAGCGCCCGGCCTCCATCGGTACAACGGTGGATTGCGTGGCGGTATCAACGAGGTACCAACACTTCTCGGCCCTACATTCACCGCTGGTGGACGTGACCTGTTCGATCCGGCTACCGGACTGCGCAACGCTCGTATCCGCAACCCACAGACCGACATCGTGGCAAGCAACGGACTGATCCAGGGCCTGAACCGGGTATTGATCCCGCTTGCTGACCTCGAGTTCAACGTCTCCGACGATGTGATCGCCGAGCAGCGAGCCAACCTCGCTGCCGCAAACGCATCGGAACCGTTCGGACCGCAGTCGGGACGCGACATCGAGTCGGCCATCGGCACCAACCCGGTCACCTTCGACATCGCTCCACCTGCCTCACAGCTGAACTTGTGCAACATTCACTTCCACGAGGGCACCGAGCACCGTGGCGGACAGTTCACGACCTACAACGGCAACGGTGACGGTGAAGGCCACGGAACCGGTTACGCATTCGACGGTGACCTCACCGCCGAAGAGCTCTCGCCATACGGAATCCCGGTCGGACGCGAGGACGAAGACGAGATCGAGCCTGGTGACACGATTGAGGTTCACTTCGTGTACTCATCAGACAACATCACGCCTGGACCGACCCTCGGATCGTGCCTCGACGAGAACCCCGACATTCCTGACCTTCGAGTTGAGACGCAGGTTTACGTCGTTGTCAACGACCGCAACGCTGCTGACTTTGTCAACATTGCGGTTGCTGAGCAGAACAGCTCGGGCCTCTGGCAAGCACCGAACATGCCAACCGGCCTCGGTGAGCCTGTGCAGTTCCTCGGCTCGACTACGGGACCGGGTTTCAACGAAGTTGGTTCACCGTTCCAGGTGACCTGGAACGTTGCTCC
This sequence comes from uncultured Acidimicrobiales bacterium, assembly GCA_964441145.1. GTDB lineage: Bacteria > Actinomycetota > Acidimicrobiia > Acidimicrobiales > SHLQ01 > SHLQ01. The sequence continues at coordinate 44,459 of CAYTUB010000003.1, read as the reverse complement.
AGAAGTACTCCGGGTCGACATTGCAAGCATCGACGAATGGTTTGCGGGCAACATCTTCGACGAGGACCACGCACACGCCTCGCGCAACCTGGTCATCAACCCTGAATTGCTCTCGCCAATCGGCTAGCCGTTTCAGGAAGTCCAATACGTAGGACGTCAATACCTAACCAGTGCGCTCCGCCGGTGACATCACCGGCGGGGCGCATTGCTTTTCCTACGGGTTCGACCGGTGTGTCGCGATAGCGATGTTCAGGTTCTCGGTGATGGTGTCGAGGCGCCGACCATACGACGGTGCAATCCCCACACGAACCTGTTGGTCCGATGAATCGGTGAGCACAAGTGATCGAGCTCGCGACGGTTCCTCTTGTCCGAATGCCTCGCGAGCATCGTCACGAAGGTCGTCCCTTGGCCACACGTTTGGATCATCGCGCACCTCGATTCGAACGCTCGACAGCTCGAGTTCGTGGCGTGAGCGAAGGTTGACGACGACGACCTTGAAGTCGGTGACCGCTAGCTTCATCAGCGCTACCTGCCGCAGAAACTGGTACGCAGCGATGGAGCCACCACCGACGAGGACGACGCGCACGGGCCAAGGTACGAAGCTGGTGACGGCCAACAGCGCAATGAATATGCCACCGACCAATACGCCGACCGGCGCCATCGGGACCGTTGCGACCACGGTCTCGGGCCTTGCGTTCAACGTGACACTCTCCGAGGATACGTCACCGTCGCCCGCACATTGCCGTGTTAGGCCGCTGAGCGGTGCTCGTCGATAGCGTGGATCAAATCTTCAGCCATCTGATCAAGCCTGTTGCCGTACGGTGGCGCAACTCCGACTCTGACCTCTTCGCCGGAGGCATCGGAGAGCCAAAGTGCTCGAGCTGTTTCGGGCTCCTCTCCGTCACCGAGTGCCTCTCGGACATCGGGGAGGAGGTCATCTTGAGGCCAGGCTTCGCGATCGGTGCGGGCATCGACTTGCACCGTGCCGAGGTCGAGACGGTGCGACGAGTTGAAGTTCACGACGATGACGGATGCATTGTTCACCGACAGTCGCATGGCCGCAACCTTGCGAATGACCGTGTACGCAAGCCACGTCACCAGAGCAATCAGGGCCCAACTCAAGAGCCCGGAAACCACCGAGAACACCACCATGAAGAACGCGTAAATCAACCCCGAGAAGATAAGTACCGGAGCCAATGAGCTTCGAGCTACAACCGTTTCTTTCATTGCCACTTCCTTGGCCGATCCGCCAGCCGCGAGTTCAACCATAGTCTCGCGACCGGCCGCGGTTACGTCAGTCTCGGTGAACGCTCTGTAACACCGAAAGAGATGGATGGCCGGCGAGGATCCCGCTAGGCGGCGGTTCGGCGACGGATTCCTTCGAGGGTCTTCACCATGTTCTCCTGAAGAATCCCGAGGCGTCCCTCGATAATTTCTGACTCGCGCTCGGGGGCCTTTTCGATGCGGTCCCGCACCCCAGAGGGGCCTGGTCCGTGCACAAATGAATAGCTGACCTCGGTTCCAGCCGACACCGGTCGCAACGTAATGGCCCACTCGGCCGTGTAGTCCTCCGGGTCACCGACACGCCACGCAAAGAGCTTCGCGGGGTCGGCTTTGGTGACCGTGGAGGTCGTCTCCCATTCGAGGTCGCCAAAGCGCTGACGTCCGAGGAAGGTTGCACCCACGGCGCCGGGACGCCCGCTCAACCATTCCCCAGCCACGAACTCGGTCCCGAAACTCGACATCGCGTCGAGGTCGCTGACGAGGTCGTAGATTCGGGAGGCATCCGCCTTGATCGTGGTCTCCACAGCAACGGACGGTTGGTCACTCATGCGCATGAGCAGGCAGTGTAGACACCATTCCCGGGGGAAGGTGGCAACCCATGGCCGATACCGAACGGCTCGCTAAGAACAGCGTCGGCGTCGAGGCTGCCTTGTCGGAGTTTGCCGAGATCCACATCGCTGATTTCATCGAGCGAATCCCACCTTCTCACTCGCGCTGTTCGACCGTGTCGAGGACGCCTCGGCGCTCCTGATCGCAGGCTTCTCTCACAAAGCAGTCATCGGCATGATCGTTTGTCAGCCCTTCTGACTGCATAAACGCATATGCCGTGGTTGGGCCAAAGAACTTCCAGCCGCGCTTCTTGAGGTCTTTGGCTAGGGCTGTCGAACGCTCCGTGTGGGCGGGGATGCCACCGTCGTCTGTTCGCTCAGGAGTCTCAAGCGCCCATTCCCATACCCAAGCACTCAACGAGCCGACTTCATCGATCAACTCGATCGCCCGCTGTGCGTTGTTGATGGTCGCCTCGATCTTGCCGCGGTGTCGGATGATTCCTGCATCTTGCAGCAGACGCTCTACGTCACGCTCGGCGAAGCGAGCAACAGCCTCAAAATCGAAACCCTCGAAGACCTCCCGGAATCGATCCCGCTTTCGCAAGATCGTCAGCCAAGACAGCCCGCTCTGGAATCCTTCGAGGCAGATCTTCTCAAAGAGGAGATGATCATCGGTGGTCGGACGCCCCCATTCGAGGTCGTGGTATGCGAGGTAATCGTCGTGTCCCAGAGGCCAATCACAGCGGATCAGACCGTCGGAGGAGTCGCTCATATCCCGAACCTAGCCCTGTTAGTCCATAAGTCCTGCTTCAGAAATCGACCGAACGCGCCGATACGTTGTGTATGGAACGCCACTTGCACTTAGTCCCAGCCGGGAAGGACCTCATCGAGAAAGATGTAGCGACGATCCCTCGCGAGGAGACGAACGTGGTCGACCTCGACACCGAGCGTTACCGACGCCGCTATCGCTATCACCCTTCAGCGGGTAAGGCCTGGCTCGAAAACCTCTTCGACGACGACGACCTCGACCCCGTTTGCTGAACCACCCCGTCTGCTGAACCATGCTGTTTGCTCACTAGCGGTCAGCCACGCATGAGTTCTCGCAGCAGGTCGAGATCTGCCGAGGTCGGCTGATTGCCCACCGATGACTGCGAGGTCACTCCGGTCTCCATGACGGCGAAGGCTTCAGCGAAGTCTCCTGCCCCGGTTGCAAAGTCGGGTGCTGCCGCCGATGGCCACCAAGGGGTTCCGGCAGCAATGTTGCGCTGCTCGGCCCATCGAGCACGATCGGCGTCATCGTTGAGAGAGACATCGATGACGTGGCCCAACTCGTGAGCCAGCACCCTGTGCAACGACTCGGCGGTGTCATCTGCGCGGATGAAAATCTCGATTCGTCGTTCGCTTGGGTAGGTGAGCGCTCGAATTCCGGTGCGCGGGCCTGACCAATCCACTCGCCACGTAGGAAAGACCGTTTGCCAGTCGAAAGACACTAAGCCGAGCGCTACTTGCTCGATGGGCACGGAGGGAGCACTGCTTGTGGGAGTTGGCTGTTGCTCGGTGGCTGGAGCCACGGTTGGAGCCACGGTCGAAGACACTCCCTCTGACTCGTCAGTGGCTGCTTGCAACGCCGTCGTGAGGGGCACCGTCGAGTTGCTTCCAAGAACGTCCACCGAGACCGTCGCCGGGACGCTTGAGGCAATCGCGGCCGAGTCATCGGAGGCATCGGCTAGGGGCTCTTCGGCATCTGGGATGTTGACTGCGGCCACCGTCTCGACGGACGCTCCAACAAAGGCATCGTCAGGCTGATCCTTGGGAAGCGCCCACAACCACAGCACGACCAAAGGCACAAGCGCGAATTTGAGCAGGTGCCGCACGCATTACTTTTACGACAGCAGGACCACATGCGCCAAAGCAGGCATCACCGGTCGCTGCTTTCTTAACCTTTGCTTCGCTCGCTGTTAGTCCACCGCCGACTAATCCGGCTCGGTGTAACTACGCCAAGAAGTCGGCAATGCGTCCCTTGGGGCGACCGACGATCGCCTTCTTTCCCTTGACCACGATCGGGCGCTGAAGCAACGCCTTCTGCTCGGTGAGGAGATCGATGACCGCGTCGGCATTGCCCACATAGTCGTCGGGGTTGAGTTCAAGCTTTTTGAAACGCGAGTCCTTCCGGACAAGGTCCTCAACTGGATCCTCAAGGCCGGCCACGATCGCGGCGAGTGCCTCACGACCCGGCGGCTCTTTCATGTAGAGGACCACGTCATGGTTCACACCCAATTCCTCGGCGACCGCCAAGGCATTCTTCGAAGAACCTCAATGCGGGTTGTGATAGATCGTTACATCAGCCATGTTGCCTCGTGTGCTCGTCCGATCCGAGCACCATAGGCCCTAGATGGCGTCGGTGCCGAGTTCTCCGGTGCGGATGCGAGCGACGGATTCAATCGAGGTGATCCAGACCTTGCCGTCACCGATCTTGTCCGTGCGGGCACCTTCGATGATCGCTTCCATCGCTGCTTCGGCAAGCTCATCATTGACGATGACTTCGATGCGAGTCTTTGGGGTGAACAGGACCCGATACTCCGTACCGCGGTAGGTCTCGGCGTGGCCACCTTGGCGACCAAACCCCTGAACCTCCGACACCGTCATTCCCTGGATTCCTGCAGCGGCAAGCGAATCCTTGACATCATCGAGTTTGAACGGCTTGATTACCGCGGTTACGAGTTTCATCGATCTTCTTCCCTGTCGCATCGCCAGCTTAGATCGAGCCGGTCACGTTCTGACAATGTTCGTATCTATCTCAATGATGTAACAGGGCAGAAATATCAAGGGCCACCGAACCCGAGATCGACTCGGCGGGCCAGTCGACCATGATCTCAATCGAGCCGGTTTCGGGGAGCGGCCAGATCCACCAGTCTCCGGTGATCGCATGCTGGTCCTGTGCCCGTCGGTCATTGAGCGCAACATGCTCATCGCGTTGACCAATACGAGACAGACGCGGCCCATCGGGAGCGCTCTGCTCGAATCGTTCAGCGACTCGCCGGTTATCGATGATCGTGCCGTCTGGCAGCCTCACCTGCATAAGGAAGAAGTCAGGGCCGCTGTTGTAGCTGGCCCCTTGACCCGGAACGAGTGCCTCTTCGGGAACGAATACCGGCGGAAGTACCCACGATCGCTTTGAACGAACAACACACGTAAAGCCCAAGCCTTCGCCGTCGCTACCCATCGCGATCAACTCCACCTCAGCAGTTTCGCTCGTTGCCACCAACACCGACCGTTGGTTGACGTCACCAACCGGTTGGATCGTCCGTTCAAGGTTGGGACCCCACCATCCCCGGTGTTGAGGTTTGCGACGGTCGAGCGAACGAAGAAGGTCTTCGACCTCATCGGCCGAGAGATGACGGATTCCGTAGGACACCAGGCGGCGGGCTTCATCGGGCAGGACGCCAAGGTCTCGCAGCACTGAACATGCCCCGGAAGCATCTTCGGCTAGCAGGCCATGAAATATCTCAAAGATCCCCGTCGGACCGTCACCATCAAGTCGAGGCGTACGCAACGCCTTGTCGGCACGTGCGGTCAAGATTGGGCGACCTCGGTTCATCGGGTCGATACCGCGTTTTGCGACGAGACGCTCGATAGCCCGGTCGACACGAAGCGTGTTCAGAGCAAAGAGCTCGATCAGGTCGACGATGTCACCGCGAGCGGTGGCCACAAGACCGTAGAGGAGGTACTCGGTGCCACACATCGAGTCGCCATTAGCCAGGGCTGCATGATGGGCGACGTCGAGTGCGAGTCGGGCGGGGTCATCGAGAGTGAATTGTTCCTGCATCAACCCCGAAGGTAGAACGTTCTGTCCTTGATATGAAGGGCTAGTCAAGCATTCGATCCCGATAACCCAATCCGTTGGTCCCGACGGCCTAAGGGTGAACAGGCACAACGAACGTGGCTTTCCCACAACGGCACCCTAAATCGCCGCGACTTTCCCACCGTTTTCAACGACCAGCAGCGTTTTGGGGCCCTGTGGAGCAACCCGAGTTCGGACGAAGTGAGATACGTCCACCTATCGGGGCGCTATGAGTCGTAGCGTATTGCTATGTCGGTCAGACCTCCACACGAACCAGATGTGTTCATTTCGGACGTCGATTACGACGTCTATGACCTCGACGACCTGCAACGGTCGCCTGGTGGCACCCGACCCTACGCCCCCCTTACCGGTCAACGAGGGCCTCGCAGACCAGACACCCGTCTGCTGATCCCACTACTTGTCGCACTCGCAGCTCTGGTGTTGATCTTCCTTGCATTGAACTCGCGCGGAGGCGACGATAGCGCCGATCAAGGCGCGCCCGTTGGCGGAGATCTCAGTGAGCTAGCACAGCGAGTGCACGCTGCAGAATTGCGCGCTGGCTTCGATGGCCTGACCGTCTCCGAACAAGACGGCACCGTCATCATCGAAGGCCAAGCCGCAGACGCCACCATCGCCGCCTCCATAGGTGCGGTTGCTCGATCGGTGGAAGGAACGCAGCTGGTAGATAACCGTGTCGTGGTGCAAGGCGGGGTCCTCGACAACGCCGCAAACGTCGTCGTGCCCAACAACGGCGTCAGTCTCACCGACCAGCTCAATGGGATCGACAACATCACCTTCGAGGTCGGAAGCGCCGATATCACTACCGAAGGCGCCGTCGCCGTAGACAGCGCCGCCGGGTTTCTCTCTCAGGACCCCGGCGCACGTATCGAGATCCACGGCCATACCGATAGTGATGGCGAAACCGAGACCAACCAAATACTGAGCCAGCAACGGGCCGAGGCCGTACTCACCGCTTTGGTTTCCCGGGGGATCGACCCTTCCCGCATGACCGCCGTTGGATTCGGCGAGTCTCAGCCGATCGCTCCAAATGTCACCGATGACGGCCGAGCGACGAACCGCCGGATCGAGTTCATCGTTCTGCGCTAACACCCGTCTCGGGCGAAAAACGGGAAAGACGCGACTAATCCATTTGCCTGAGCGTCACTAGTCCGCAAGACTCCTCGGCGCGGGCGGAAAAGGCACATGTTGTGATCCCGGGGGGAGTCACACGTATTGACAAGGAGGATCTATGGCAAACGATCGCCTATCCGGCGCTGCCGGAAAAGCGCGTGCTGGTGCATCGAAAGCAAAAGCATCAGCCACCCAAAAGGTTGGTGGCGGTGGAGGTTTCGAAGAGGTTTCTTGGAGCCGAACCGGTCTTATCAATGGAAACCGGAACGGTGACCAGCCTTGGCACTCGAGCGAATCGACTGGCACGCAGTTCTGGAAGAGTCGTTGGGCATGGCTTGCCCCGCTTCTCGCCATTGCCTTTCTGATCCCCGCATTCTTGTTTGCCTACGATCACATCGAAGATGACATCCAAGATGCTGGGCCACAGATTCTCGCCCAAGAAGGCATCGACCCAACCGGGCTTACCTTCGATGCCACGTTCCGCAACATCGAAGTCGGCGGTGTCCTTCCCGCCGGTGTGTCTGCCGAACTGATCGAAGAGACCCTCGAGGAGAACAACTGGGACTTCGACGGCGAAGACGTTCGCAACGTCACCGTCACCGCTACAGCGGCTGCTATCCCAGACCCTGGGCCAATCGACGTAGACGTCACCTCCGACGGCTCGACGATCGTGCTCACCGGTGCGGTTCCCTCTGAGCAACACCGAACCGAACTCATAGAGGCAGCGGAAGCAACCGGTCTTCCTGTCGAAGAGACCATCACTGTTTCAGGGCTCGAGCCATCTTCCGATGACGCCGACGCTCAGATCGGGCGTATGGGTGCTGTCATTGGCGGCCTGGCCGTTGGCAACTTCGCCTCCGCCAACCTGAGTATCGGCGATGACGGCCCGGTTACTGGCAACATCGAAGCGCTCGACGCAGCCGGTGCGGCCACGTTCAACGACCTGGTCGGCGGCGAAAATGTTGACGTCGGTGCCCCAGAGGAACTCGGGCCGCTCGACGTCGACGTCACCTACGACGGCACACGAATCGTGCTCGACGGCACGGTGTTCGATGAGGCTGAACGCGACGCCCTCGCTTCCGCCGCCGCAGACGTCGTCGGCGAAGAGAACGTGGTCAACAACCTCGAAATCAGCGAACTCAGCCCAGCGGTTGAGGGCTCCAGCGACCGGGTCAACGCACTCGCCGCCGCAATTGGAACCTTCGGCGGTCTCGATTCTGCTGATGGCTCGCTCAACGACAGCGACCTGACCATCAACGGTGTAGCCACCGACGATGCAACGCAGGCCGCAACTGTTGGAGCTCTCGAGGCTGCAGCCGACGCTGGTGTCCGCCCCGGCGGCGAAATCACCGTCCCTGAAGCACCGGAGATCTCACTCGACGAGGAAGTCGAACTGCTTCAGGCAGAACTCGACGCACTCCAAGATGAGATCCGAGAGAACGTGGTCTTTGCCTCGAACTCCGCCGAACTCACCCCGCTAGCCCAGGGAACGCTCGACAAGGTCGCCGCAGCGATGACTCGCTTCGGACGCCCCGTCGTTGAAGTCGGAGGCCATACCGACTCGGTAGGCCCAGACGCCTTCAACATCGACTTGTCCCAGCGCCGGACCGACTCCGTCGTCGCCTACCTGACCGGCCAGGGCATCGACCTGGCACGGCTTCAGGCCATCGGCTTCGGCGAAACAATGCCGATCGGCGACAACCTCAACGAAGAGGGACGCCTACAGAACCGCCGAGTCGAGTTCATTGCGAGGTCGACCTTCGATGGCTAGTCCCCGCACACAACATTCACTCACACATCCGCCCGCCTCTATCACCGACCCCGCTCGAACCGACATCAAGGAGTACTCGTAATGCTTTGGTCACTACTAGAAATTCTCATCCCGCTACTACTGGCCCTTCTCGTCGGCCTGATCCTCGGTTGGCTTATTTGGCGCTGGCGTCGTCGAGTTGTCACCGACGCTCAGTGGAACGAGCTCGGCGCTTCGAGTCGCAATGCCGAAGCCGAACTCGCAACCGTGCGAGCAGCCCGCGACGAAGCGGTCAACGAACGTTCGACACTCTCGAGCCGAGTTGCCTCCCTGACCTCCGAACAAGAGTCGTCCAAGACCGAGCTCGCCGCAGCAATGCGTTCGAACGAGGTCCTCACGACCGACCTCAGCGGTTCGAAGTCCGCAGAAGCCAAGCTCCGCAAGGATCTCGAGGCAGCTAACGGGCGAGTCGGTTCGCTCGAAGGTGACCTCGGCAAGGCCCAGACGACGATCTCCGGTTACGCAAAGCTCGACGGCGAAGCAAAGAAGCTTCGCACCGACCTGGCTGCTTCCAACGAGAACGCAAAGGGCCTGCAGGGCTCGCTCGACGCCAAGTCCGGCGAACTGGCCTCTACCCAAGCCGAGCTCGAAGCGCTGAAAGCACAGTTGGCCGATAACGACGCCAAGATCAACTCTCTTGGCGCTGAGCTCTCCGGCGCTCAGGCCGAAGTCAGCGGACGCGACAGCCGCATTGGTGAGCTCGAAGCTGGTGCAGCTGCAGCAGCGCTCGTAGCGACCCAACTCGACGACAGCAACGCTCGTTCGGGAGAACTTGAGTCTTCGCTCAACGCCACTCGCGACGAACTCGATGGGGCTCAGGGCCGCATTGCTGATCTCGAAGCACAGCTCAACGCTAACAGCGGCGACCTCGACGATCGCGACGCACGAATTGCTGAACTCGAAGGCGAATTGGGAGCTGCGCTTGCGGTTCGCAACGACCTCGACGCGGCGAACAACCGCATCACAGAGCTCGAAGCAGCGCTCGACGGCGAGGACGAAGAAGACGTCGCCAACGCCGAAGTCAACGCAGCCCACGTGGCCGCATTTGCCTCGGGCGCTTGGATGGTTGGCCAAACAACACTCGGCACCGCAGGTGTCGAACCTGACCACGTCGATGATCTGAAGAAGATCAAAGGCATCGGCCCGAAGCTTGAAGGTGTACTCAACGAGAAGGGTGTGCAGACCTACGAGCAGCTCGCTGTTCTGACCGACGATGAGCAAGAGATCGTCAACGGCGCACTCGATGCCTTCCCGGGCCGCATTTACCGAGACGAGTGGGTCCCGCAGGCTCAAGCCATCATGGCGAACGGTCACGCTCCACTCACGAAGGCCAAGAAGGCCGACCTCGAATCAGCTAACGCTCGTATCGACGAACTCGAGGGAGACCTCGCCGATGCATCGAGCGCTGGAGATCGAGTCGGTGAACTCGAAGCAGAGTTGGCTGCTGCGCAAGCTCTTCAGGGCGACCTGGACGGAGCAAACGCACAGATCGCCACGCTCGGAAGCGAACTCGATAGCGCCAAAGCAATCCAGGGTGACCTCGATGCACGTAACGCCCGAGTCGCTGAGCTCGAAGCCGAACTGGCTGCTGCTCAAGGGCTTCAAGGCGAGATCGATGCACGCAACGAGCGCATCGCAGCCCTCGAAGGCGACCTCG
>CAYTUB010000003.1:0-34088 GCA_964441145.1 uncultured Acidimicrobiales bacterium | reverse complement strand
AGCGCATCGCAGCCCTCGAAGGCGACCTCGGCAAAGCCCAAGCGCTCCAAGGCGAAGTCGATGCACGCAACAAGCGCATCGCCGAGCTCCAGAGCGCACTGGGTAAGGCCGAGAAGCTCCAGGGAGACGTCGACGCCCGCAACAAGCGCATCGCCGAGCTCGAAGCTGAGCTAAAGGCATTGTCTGGTACCGGCGCAGAGGTCGGCCAGCTACGTGTCGCCATTACCGAGAAGGACCGCCGTATCGAGGCTCTCGAAACAGCAGCTCGAGGAGCGGCAAGCTCTGACGAGCTCGCGAAGGCCAAGGCCACGATTGAGAAGCGAAACGCACGCATCAAGGAGCTTGAGGCCGCTCAGGCCGACTTGCCCGACGATGCTCGCCATTTCGCGGCGTGGAAGTCTGGAGCCTGGAAGTCAGGAAAGACCAAGCTGGGTACTCCCGGTATTGATCACAGCGACGACCTCAAGGTCATTAGTGGCATCGGCCCACAGATGGAAGAGCTGCTCAACGGCTTTGGTATCAAGAGCTGGGAGCAACTCTCAGATCTCAATGCCGAGCAGATAGCAACCGTCGACGCTGCGCTCGAGGACTTCCCCGGCCGCATCACTCGTGACGAATGGGTGCCGCAAGCCATTGCGATCATGAAGAACGGTCACCAGCCGGTCAAGCGTGCGCCAAAGCCTCGTCCGAAGCCGTCATGGCAGAAGGGTACGACCAAGCTTGGTACGCCTGGAGCCGGACACAGCGACGACCTCAAGGTCATCAACGGCATTGGCCCAAAGATGGAGGGCATCCTCAACAGCTTCGGCATCAAGGCTTGGGAGCAGCTCGCTGCGCTCAAGAAGGGCGAGGTCGAGAACGTCAACAACGCCCTCGACTTCTTCCCCGGTCGCATCGAACGTGATGACTGGGTAGGCCAAGCAAAGGGCCTTTGCAAGCAGTTCCCGGATACGAAGAAGCGTCCAACGCGTAAGACGTATCTGAACAATTCAGGAGATGCGGACCCTTTCAACTAGGCAACACATCAGAAGTCGGTAACGTCGGATCCATGTACGTGGGTCCGGCGTTTCGCCGTTTTGGGATACTTCTAGCCGCATTTGCCGTGTTCGTCTCCGGTTGCTCACTCACCACGCAAGACGCGAGCACGCCAACTTCGAGCCCGCCTGTCGATCCGGTCGAGTCAACAACGACTACACCCGAGGTGGTCGAATCCGCTCCAGAGAATGAGCCACCGCCTCCAGCCGCAGACCCGCCGGACGCCATCGTCGAACAACAACCCGATGGTGATGTGTCGTCACTTGCCAACGTTGCCGGTCGGATTGTGTACCGGACGCTCGATGGGGCCATCGCGGTTTCTTCACCCAACGGCGAGGACGTTGTGCAGCTCAGCGACTCCACTCCCCTGCTCCGCTCGCAGCCAACGTGGTCCAACGACGCCTCGAGGGTTGCCTGGTCCTCGTTTGGGCCATCGGGGTCAGCGGTGGTCGTCGCCGTCTCCGATGGGTCCCGCCGAACCGATATCCCAGCACCATCGGCGTTCTACTTCTCGTGGTCGTCCGACGATTCTCGGCTGGCCGCCCTCGGGCCGAACCCACAAGGGGTAGAACTGTTCCTCGCTGACGAGGCGACGAGTGCGGTTACCAGCGTCGGACTTGGCGAACCGTTCTTCTTCGACTGGGTCGACAGCGACACGCTCACCGCAGCAATCAGCGGAACTGTCCTCACCCAGATTTCAGTGGAGAATGCCACCTCGACAGAGATCGAACTACCCGCTCCACTCGGCGCCTTTCAGGCTCCAGCTTCGCTGGAGTCAGAGCAAACCCTGGCGGCCGTACTCAACAACATCAACGGGAACGACCTGGTAATCGTCGACAGCGACGGCGCCGAAACTATCGCTCGAGCGCCCGGCTCCGTGACGTTCAGCCCAAACCCCACGAACGACACGATTGCGGTGCTTGTCACCGACGATGCACCCGAGTCACAGGTGATCGCCTTTCAAGCCGACGCACCGAACCTGCAACCCAACCGGGTCTCAATCATCGATCCGGTTTTGGGCGAAAGCGAAACGCTCGGCCTTGAGGACCCAATAGCCGTGTCGTGGAGTCCCGATGGCACCACGCTGGCGGTCCTGACCGTTGAAGCCGCTGGCTTCGAATGGGTCTTCGTGCGTGACGGAGCAATCTTGCCTGGAGATCCGTTCATACCGAGCCAAGAGTTCTTCAACTCCTATGCACCCTTTGCGGACCAGTACAACCGGTCCTCATCGTGGTGGTCGCCAGATTCGCAGGCCTTGGTCTTCTCGGGAAATATCGACGGCGACATAGGTGTGTGGGTTGACCTCGTCGACGACGGGCGCAGCGCTATTCGCGTCGCCGAAGGCGACATCGCCCAATGGTCCTCTCAATAGCCGTCAGTGTCGTCGACTACAGCGCTGGGTCCTGGCAGCCGTCGAAACCGCCGGTTCCACTCGAGGAGTCGTCGACAAAGTCAACGAGGTAGCCCGATCCCGCGTCGCTCGTGGTGACCCAACGGATGAGACCGTCGGCGATTGCTTTGCCGTGAGCCCATTGCACGTCGTTGTCGACGAAGAGCGCCTCTTCGGACGGGTTCGACAAGTATCCCGGCTCGGTGATCACCGATGGTATGCCGGGGGTGAAGCGATGGATGCCGTAGAGGTCTTCGCCGCTGCTATTGAATCGGGTTCCGACACCGTTGCGCCAGGTTCCGACCCAGTCCGCTTCATAGTCGTCGAAAGCATCGACCAATTCCTCGAACAGGATCCCACCGAGACGACTGGCCTCGGGGTTACCGCCATCGACAAATATTTCCGTTCCCGGCGTCGGCTGCGGCCGGGTTGCACCACCGTTGTGATGAATCGATACGAACGCCTGCGGTTGCAACGCATTGGCGATTTCCGCTCGGCTGCGTAGTGGCAGACGGATATCGGTGGTTCGGGTGAGCAGAACCGAGTATCCGGCCTGCTCGAGATACCACTCCGTAATCTCCGCGATACGAAGATTCAGTGCCTTCTCCGTCGCACCAGCCTGCCCGACCGCCCCAGACTCAGAGCCGCCATGGCCGGGATCGAGGACGAAGTCGACGCTGGTGACTCGGTCTCCCGAATCGAGCGTGACCTCGTTGCCACATGGGGTCAGTGCACGAAATCCTCCAGCGGATGCCGTGCCGATGACCGGCAGCACCACGCCGGTCGAGGTAACGATGACACCGCCATCGCTGGCGGGTGCCGGTGCTGGCGCTGCCGTGGTTGTCGGCGCAGCCGTCGTCGTGGTCGTCGACGTGGTTGAAGTCGTCGTGGTCGATGTTGTGGATGTGGTGGTGGTCGACGTCGTGCTTGGAGCGACTTCTACCTCGTCGAACTCCATTGCATCGAGCAGTTCCTCAAGCTCGTCGGGGGCAATGGTGTTTGTCACTGGTCCAGCAAAGGCCAGGCTCGAACGGTCCGAGTCCGCATCCTGATCATCGTCAGCGGTGATGGATTGTCCCGCCACGTCTACATTGACGTCTTCGGGCGAGACGAGCGCACGCGGACCTCGATCGATGAGGTCGTCATCTGAGGCGGTCTGTACAGCAGCACGGTCTCCCGGCGACTGGGCCACGAGCTCGGCGTGAGGTTCGCCGGTCGGAGGCAACGAGAGTAGCGCCGCGATAATGCACAGCGTGCAGACCGCTGCGAAGAGTATGTGACGCACTTAGGGGGACCTCCTGCCACGAATGGCAACGGGTAAATAGCTGTCCCCTACTCCGCCCGAGAGTATAGATACTGCAACGCCCCAAATTGGGGACACTCGTCAGGTTGGGCCGTCGCCCCGTGTCGAATCCCAGGCCGAACCACTCACATCGCGGGTGAACGGCTCTACAGGAGGATCATTTCCTTCGAGTTCGGCGTCGATGACATCGAGCTTCCAGCGGGCCTTGCTGATGTCGATTCGCAGGTCGGCGAGCTCATGACCGGTCTTTGCGCCCGTGAACTTCTCCAGGACGTCGCGGTACGTGTCGCTTGCGTCGACGAAACGGGCTTTGAGGTCAGCGTCATTGCTAATAACAACGCGGGGGTCGAGGTCCAAGATGAGGTCGCTCATCTCTTTGATCTCTTCCGCGGTGTTGTCTCTAGCCGGAGCGGTGTGGACCTTGCGCGCCTTCTTCTTCTGGGCTGACCGCACCGAGAGCACTGCGAGGGCGCCTGTAACGATCGCCAGGATGACGAAAGGACCAGCGCCGCTGAAGAAGCCGGCGTCACCGGCCTGTCCGATCTGGTTTTGGATCTGAGGGTCGATCACGTCGCCGAGACTAGCGATATTTGCTGCGGCAAGCTCGAAGGACTCCTCGGGGTTCGAGCGATCGAACTCCGATAGGGACGACACAAGGTTTGCGAACGGGAACTCGTTGCTCGCACCGGTGGCATCGTCATCGGTGACAAAGAGCAGGGTTCGAGGACCGCCGACAACGCCGAGTTGATCAAGCGTCGACAGCGCCAGCAAGGCTGCGGCGCTTCGATCGGGGTCCTCTTCGACAGCAAAGCTTCGGTCGGTGTACGCAAAGGCGAACCGGTCGCCGAATTCGATGACCACATCACCCATGACGTCGACGTCGAGCAGCGATGCTTCATCCCAGTATCCCTGTGCGGTGATGCTGTCGGCGATCTCTTCCTGCAAGGTTGGGGTGGCATCTGCATTGGCCGTGCCGCTTCCCACAGCCCCAAGGAGAAGCAACGACGCCGCAAGAAAGGCAAGCCAAGGCCGAGTCGAACCCGGGCGTCCACGACGTGCCCGGCGAGCGGCACGTAGACGTGAGGTCAAGACTCTGCCTCGGTGACTGATTCGCTACTGGAATCCTCGGCCGGAGCTGAAACGGGTTCATCGACGAGAGCGATGCCCTCGATGTCTGCCGATGTCAATGTGATGAGTTCTTCATTTGTTGGATCTTCGATGTCCACCATTCGCACGGCGTGACGCGAAACGGCAGCTTCAAAGAGGTTTCGAGCGGATCGGCCGTTACCAAAACCGTGACCGCGGTCCTGCCCATCGAAGAAGTCCAGAACTGCTTGTTCGCCCGACTCGTCGAGATGATATTCCTGCGCACCTGCAATCAAGCCAAAGATCTGGAGTAGCTCATCGTTGGTGTAGTCGGGAAACGACACCGTGCGGGGAAACCGCGACTTCATGCCGGGGTTCGCCTCGACCAGCGCTGCCATTTCATCGGGGTAGCCAGCAAGAATGACGACCACGCTGTCTCGGCGGTCCTCGACGAGCTTTACCAGCGTGTCGATAGCTTCGCGGCCAAAGTCTTTCTCGCCGCCGCGAGTGAGCGAGTAGGCCTCGTCGACGAGCAGCACGCCTTGGTCGGCCCGATCGAACACTTCGTTGACCTTGGCTGCGGTTTGGCCCACAAACCCTGCGACCAACCCAGAGCGGTCGGTCTCGACCAGGTGGCCTTTCTCGACTACGGCAAGGCTGCGATAGATCTGTGCCAGCAGACGAGCGACCGTGGTCTTGCCCGTGCCCGGGTTTCCCACAAAGATCAAATGTCGGCTCGAGTCAACGACGGGCAAGTCCCGCTCGGCGCGGAGCTTTTGCACCTTGAGCAGCGCGGCGACAAGCTTCACCTCTTCTTTGACGGCGTCGAGTCCGATCAGCCCGTCGAGTTCTTCGAGCAGCTCGTCGATCGGCCGTTCGGGAGGAAGCTCTTCTTCAGATGGCCCGGCCGCTTCCGGTGTGGGACCGCCGCTGGTAGCAACCGACGCTCCAGAGTTCACGTTTCCGGTTTTCATGGTGCGCAGCAACATGGAGCGGAACTGTTCGACTCCAGAAAGCTCGAAACGCGAGGTGTAATCGTCGAGCCCAATTGCGGTGTGTGCCATCCGCATCGCGTGTTCGTAGTACACGCTCGAATAGGCGGTGCCCGATTGTTGGTCGGCGGCGACGAGTGAGTTGAACAGGCCAGAGGGGCCGTTGATCCACGATTTCTTTCCCGTGATAAGCCCGGCCGAGCGAACATCGGCGGGCTTCGTGTCAGCGGGCAATAGGTCGGGAAAGTGCGCTTCAAGGGCGATCACGAACGCGGCCAGCTCTTGGTCGGTATGGCTTTCGTCGCAATCGATGAAGGCCGCCGAGAGGTTGAACGCATCGAGCGCCAGGTCTTTGCGAAGTTCATCGGGGCTGCGCCGAAGCATCCCATCGGCCACGGGCTCTAACGTCGCCATGAGGGAGTCGACAAAGGCGTCGACCGCCGTTGCCAAGCCAAGGTCTGGGTTCACCATGGCATCAGCCTAGAAGGTAGAGCCGAAGGCAACAGACCCGATTCACGACCTCTTCGGACAACCTCCTAGGGTTGCGGCCATGTCCGAGCCTGTTATCGACCTTCGCAGCGACACCGTTACCCGCCCCGGACCGGCGATGCGCGAGGCAATGGCCTCGGCTCTTGTCGGCGACGATGTGTGGGGCGATGATCCAACCGTCATCGCGCTCGAGGCTCAGACGGCGGACCTTCTGGGGCACGAGGCGGGGCTGTTTGTGCCGTCGGGGACGCAGTCCAACCTGTGCGCCCTGCTCGCCCACTGTGCCCGCGGCGAAGAGTACATCGTTGGCCAGAACGCGCATACCTACAAGTACGAAGGTGGCGGCGCCGCGGTTCTGGGCTCGATCCAGCCACAGCCGATCGAGTTTGAACCGGACGGAACACTCGATCTGGGAGCCGTGCTCGCAAAGGTCAAGCCCGACAACGAGCACTTCGCCATTACCAAGCTGTTGGCGCTGGAGAACACCAACGATGGCAAGGTCCTTCCAATGGAGTACCTCCGTGAGGCACGACGCTTCGCCGCGGAACACGGACTCTCGTTTCACCTCGACGGTGCACGAGTCTGGAATGCGGCGAGCGCACTTGGCGTCGCCGAAGCTGAAATCGGCTCACTGTTCGACAGCGTGTCGGTGTGCCTGTCGAAAGGACTCGGCGCGCCCATGGGGAGCGTGCTCGTGGGAGCAAATGACTTCATCGCCAGTGCCCGACGCTGGCGCAAGATGTTGGGCGGCGGACTTCGCCAGGCGGGAATCGTGGCAGCCGCTGGCATCTATGCCCTCGACAACCACCGGGGACGACTCGCCGATGACCACGCGATGGCCGTTGCGATCAGTGACGAACTTTCCAGCATCGACGGAATCGATGTCCTGTCGACAGACACGAATATGGTGTTCATCAACGCGGGCGGGTACGAGGGCGATATCGCTGCACGCTTCGCCGCTCATGGGATCATTGGGTCGGTGCACCCCGAACGCTCCCGGTTGGTGACTCATCTCGATCTACCCGCCGACACGCCAGCCCGAATCACTGAAGCCCTGCGGTAGGTAACCGAGGCGCGTGAGCCAAGGATCCGTGCACCGGGTGCTCTCCGGCGAACTGTTTGTCAGCATCGGACAGTAAGGTCTGGTTCATCGCCATCCCATCTGACATCTCGACGGACATCACGACCAGCGCGGCTGCGGTTTACGGTCTCGATATCGAGACCGATACCACCCACGATGGCCTCGACCCTCGGGTGTCGCCCATCGTTGCGGTGGCGATTGCGGGCCCCGACGAATCGATCGTCTTTGGCGGAGCGGAAACGAACCTGCTTCACGAGCTCGACGAGTATCTCGAACGCCTGGCGCCCGGTGTCCTCGTCACCTGGAACGGGGCTCGTTTCGACCTGCCATTCTTGGCCGACCGCGCACGCTTGTGCGAAGTCGATCTTGGGCTCCGCCTCGTTGCTGACTCTCGCTCGCGCACTCACCGCGAGCCGCTCCCCGGGCATGCCGGCGGCTATCTCGCTTCGTGGTACAACCACAGCCATCTCGACGCGTACGCCGTATTTCGTGCTGATGTCGGCGCGTCGCTCGGCATACCTTGTGGATTGAAACCGCTGGCACGACTCCTCGGCTTAACACCCGTGGAAGTGGACGCATCTGCCATTCACACGCTGAGCAAAGCCGACGTCGATGCCTACGTCGCCAGCGATGCCGAGATCACTCGTGAACTCGCACTTCGGCGATGGCCCACAGCGAGTCGAGCCATCGATCAACTATCGGACTAGCTATCGGATCTCGGTGTAGTTGGCCACGTCGTGGTGCGTCGTGTCGAGGTGCACTTTGGCCTCGGGCACCCCACCGAAGCGACCGCGTGACCAACGAACCTCAACGTGACCTTCGATTGGGCGTCGGGAGCCCTGCAATTCGGCTCGCCACCGCACGAGGGGCTGGCCCATCGCATCAGCCCATACATCAAAGGATCGGATCGCGTACTGGCGCCGGAAATCCGATGGGGTTCCCACCCGGAAGCGAAGTGGAGTTCCGTCGTGACTGGCCCCTAAGACGAAATAGGGCGCTGGCTGAAAACGAAGCAGCCGCCACAACATCTGCTCTTGATCCGCCCGGTCGGCGAGGTTCGCCTTCCAGCGATGTGCCGTCGCTACCGAGACGGCGTTGACAAAGTCTCGGTACGGACTCGACAGCTCGTCGGGCCATGCACCGCGGGTAGGCAACGCGTCCTTGAGCCGTAGACGCGATTCTCCGTCGAGCTTGCTGACGCATTCGGGCATGTCGCCAAGCCCTGTCGTGGCGACGCTTCGTTCGTAGAGGGACTGGTAGGCCTCGGGTGCGACCTCGAGAAACCAGTCGGTTCGATCGCCACGACGCTCGGCGAGCAATCGGTCAAAGACGTGTGCTGGCGACACGTTAAACAAGATGTCGGAGCCGTACTTACAGCTGATGAGGTAGACGTGGTCGACGCGCAGGTCGGCGGGAATCTGGTCGTAACCAGGAGGACGGCCAGGGCCCTGCCATTCGACTCGATCGGGCACTCGACCTCGCAGCGCGTCGGGGGACGCCAAGAAACGTTGACCGTGATCCCAGGCTTGCGCGAATTCTGATTCGGATTCGCCTGCGGCGAGTTCGTCGGCGAGCAGGTCGTACTCGTCGTCGGTGACGTTATGAAACCAATCGGGCCGTACCGATAGGGCTCGGTCGATACTCGGAAAACCGAGCATGGCCAAGCCGGTAACGATCTCGGTGATCTTGGTACGTGAGCTCGCCACTCAATTACCCGCCCTGACCTGAATCGGAGTCTCGATAGAGCGGCGCGAACTGTAGCTGCGCACCAATGAGGTCATTTGGCAGATCCGCATCTGAGTAAATGTGCAGATGCGTGTAGACATCGATGGCCACACCGGTGGTGTCGATCCATTCGACGACCGCGTCGGCCCAACGCTCGTCGAGCAGTGCCTTGCGCATGCGTTGTTTGGCTGCGCTATCGAGCTCGGCGGGAACCGACCGAGCAACGACCTCTAGGGCCAAAAGACGTTGGAGGACGTCGATCGATTCTGCGGCGTACACCGTTGGCGGATCGTCGCGGACGACCGCGTAGGCAACCGAGGTCATGCGCCCCGGCTATGGAACCGATCCGCAATGTCGTCAGCCGTCCAGAATCCGGGGAGGGGTTCGGCTGCGCCCAGTCGCGCATAGCGGCGAAGGCGTTCAACACCAGCAGCATTGCTGACGTCGGCGTCGTCTGCGAAGAGCCCGTCGCCGGGATCATCGAAGATCTCGATGGCATCGAAGATCGCCCACGGGCCAACGGCGCGCATTGCACGATCGCCTTCGGAACTCTTGCGAGGCAAGTGCGAGGTGAGCACGAGCAACCGAGTGTCGGGGTGGGTGGTCTTGAGGACGTTGGCCCGACCAAGCATCTTCCAGAGCGTGTCGGTTCGCATGAGGCCGGGGCGGCTGCTTGTGAAGGCACCGGACATATCGACGTAGTAGCGATATTCGCCCGCCTCGTCGGCGATCTCAAAGTTGTACTGCAACCCGGCGCCTTTGACCTTGACCTTCTCGGCGATGATCTCAAAGCCTGCCTCGCTGAGCACCTCTTTCGCGAGGTCTTGGGCCTTCTTGCCCTCTTTGGTGGCGCGGGCCTGGAAGTGTTCGACGCGCTCGTCGATGTTCTCGGGGACCTGTAGTAGTGGCAATGGTTCATCTCCTGCTGATTCGACGGCCCGGTGTCTGGTACGGGCCTCTTCTGCTGCGACCCGTTCACGGGTCAGTTCGAGATAGTCGGGGTCGAGGTCAAAGCCGACACCCACACGACCGGTGCGGGCTGCGGCGACGACGGTGGAACCCGATCCGAGGAATGGGTCGAGCACGACGTCGCCCTCGAAGGTGTAAAGATCGATGAGTCGGCGTGGAAGCTCGACGGGGAACGGAGCGGGATGGCCGACGCGGCGGGCCGACTCGGGGTCGATGCGCCAGACGTCGAGGGTCGCTTCCATAAATTCGTCGGCGCTGACGCTGCTGCGATGTGGCAGACCTGCGGTTTCACGCTTTGCGGGCTTGACGGCTCGATCGAAGCGGCCCTTGCTCGCAATGATGACCCGCTCGGTGATGTCTCGAAGGACCGGGTTGGTGGCAGAGCGGTACGAGCCCCAGGCAAGGGAGCCGCTGGCACCTTCGGCCTTGTGCCAGATGATCTCGCCGCGCAACAACATGCCGAGGTCATCCTGCAAGATGTTGATGACGTCGGCAGACAAGCTGCGGTACGGCTTGCGGCCAAGGTTGGCCACGTTGACGGCAATGCGTCCCCCCGGTTCGAGCACTCGCCAGCATTCGGCAAAGATGTCGCGCAGCATCTGGAGGAAATCGAGGTATGACTCGGGGATTGCTTGCGCGCGGTCACGGTCGCCCACGACGGCTTGTTCGTATTCCTTGCCAACGAAGTACGGCGGTGAGGTGACGACGAGTGCGACCGAGTTGTCGGGCACGAGTGTCATGTTGCGGGCATCGCCGTTGACGTACCAGTCGCTCAGCCCAACAGAGGCGGGATCTGGTAGCGGGTTAACCGTCTCGTCATCGGAGATGACAGGCGGGTTGAATCGAGCGTAGAACTCGCTCGCATCGTGGCTTTCGCGCCGACCGGCGCCAAAGGCCTGCGTGGCCGTTGCGCCCTTGCGCTGCGATGAACGGGGGGCTTGGTCTGCCGCCCCCTCTTCGGAGGCGGTCGGAGTGTCGATTGAGGTAACGGTGGGTTCCACGGATGGAGCCTTTCGGAGTAGCACTGACTGAGGGGTAGACCCCTGGTGTCGTAACAGTCTCCGACCGCTCGGAACATGCTACGAACATCTGAACAACAACATAGGGATGGGGTGTGACAATGAAGTCTGGTCACGCCCGACGACGGCCTCTACACCGCCACTCAGCCCCTATTTCATTCGTGTCTGACCTTGTGATGTGACTTTGGCCGCGGCCTGGATCATTCGGCGTCTCGCCGTTTGGGTGGCGTTTCGTCTGGAGTAGCCGGTCGCAGCTTCCATTGACCGGTTGCCGACTTAGGTCAGGCTGCTCATTTCGAAGAAGAGGCTGAACTCGACGATGGCTCCGTCACGCACGTAGATGGTGGGCGTGAACGGCGGGTCGATGTTGAAGTCTGCGAACGTGACGTCAATCGAACCGGCGACCTGAATCTTGTTGGCCTCTATGCCACCTAAAACACCCGGGATTACTCGACGCCGACCGATAGAGCGGCATAATGTCCAGCTGAAAGGACAACTCATGAAAATTCTTGCCATACCTGCCAGCAACAGCCGAAACAGCCTCAACCGCCAACTCCTCGGCTACGCGACGAAACTGATCGAGGGCGGCCTAGTCGCCGATGCGACCGTCGAGATGCTCGATCTCAACGACTACGAAATGCCGATCTTCAGCGTCGATCGTGAACAGGAGAACGGCATACACGAATTGGCCCAGCAATTCTTTGACAAGATCGGCTCCGCCGATGCGGTGATGGTTTCCTTCGCCGAATACAACGGCTCCTATACGTCAGCATGGAAGAACATCTACGACTGGGCCTCTCGCATCGATACAAACGTCTACCAAGGGAAGAAAGTGGCAATGTTTGCCGCCACCCCCGGGCCTCGCGCAGGTGCCGGTGTCCTCGGATCCGCTACCTCCGGTGCCCCGTTCTTCGGTGCCGAGCTCGTCGGCAGCGTCGGTATCGGGACCTTTGGCGACAATTTTGACCCCGACGCCGGTGAGATCACCGACCCGGACCTCCGGTCTCAGTTCAAAGACATCCTGAGCGCGTTCGCCGAATAAGCCCTCACTCGACTACACCGCGTTGTCGGCCTCGACGGCTTTGGTGATCCGGTCGAAGACGTCTGGCATCGCGCTCATCACGCGTGCCCACGATGCGATGAACGGTGTCTCCATTGGATTGTTCAAGAACGATTCGCCCGCGTCCATAATCGCCTGAGCGAACAGCTCGACCATCGTCTCTTCGGCGTGACGGTGACTAGTGAAGCCATTGATGACCGAGTCGTTGTGATAGCGATCGACGTGATCGAGGGCCGTACGGTAGTAGCTGGCCTTTATCGTGCGGAAGGTTTCAGGCGTGAGGATCTCGCCGTCGACGGCAAGCTTTCGAAAGAGCGCCTTGGCGATATCGATCGACATCTTGTGTAGGCCGTTGTTCTTGTCGTCTTCGGACACACTTTGGTGCTTGTGGTCGTACGCACCAGCAATATCGACTTGGCAGATTCGCTGCGGGGTGTAGCGACGGTACAGCTCGGAGAGCACGCCGATCTCGAGCCCCCAGTCACTGGGGAACCGCATGTTGCGCACCACGTTTTGGTGCATCGCGAATTCGCCGGCGAGCGGATACCGGAAGCTCTCGAGGAACTCGAGGTATTCGTCGCTGTGATCGAGCGTGATCCGAAGCGCATGAAGCAGCGGCGCCACCATCAGGCGCGATACCCGACCGTTGAGCTTCTCGCCATCGGAGCGAAAGTAATAGCCCTTGGCAAACGCATAGCCAAACGTCGGGTGTGCAACCGGGTAGAACAGTCGAGCCAGCATGTCGCGCTGGTAGGTGAGCACATCGGCGTCGTGCAACGCGACCGACGTTCCTCGCCCTGACGCCAGGTAGTAGCCCATGCAGTACCAAACATTGCGGCCCTTGCCAGGTTGGTTGGGCGCAATGCCGAGCGCGTCGAACTCGGCGTCGAGTTCAAGCATGCGAGGACCGTCGTTCCACAACAGGCGTGTGCGTTGCGGCAGCCGAGAGAAGAACTCTTTGGCGTGGTTGAACTGGTCCTCGTCGGCACGATCGATCCCGACGATGATCTCCTCGAGATACGGGACCTTCGTCAGCTCATCGACGATGTTCGACAGCGCTGGACCCTCGAGCTCGGAGTACAGCGCCGGGATGACTAGCGACATCGGCCGGTCCTTGGACCAGTTGACCAGGTCGGCTTCGAGACTTTCCACCGGCCGTGCCGACAGCTTGTGCAGCGTAGAGATCGGCCCGAACTGGTGGTAGTCGCCCATAGGTCTAACGCTAGTTATTTGTCCCCCAAAACATACGGTATAGGTACTTTTTGGGGACAGATCTCGCAGTTGGGACCGTTAGTAGCCAGCTTCGACGTCGACGAGGCCGATTAGCTCGTCTCCGGCGATCCAACGCTCGACGTTTTGGCGGACACGGTTGGCGATCAATGGCAGGCCCATCTCGGGCGTGTTCGCTACGTGTGGCGTGATGATGCAACGAGGCTCAGCCCACAACGGGTGTCCGTCGGGCAGCGGCTCGGGCGCGGTGACGTCGAGGGCCGCGCCACCGATGCTCCCCGATTGCAGTGCGACGAGCAACGCGTCGTGATCGACCAGGCCGCCGCGGGCCACGTTGATCAGCCAAGCGTCGGAGTGCATGGCCTCCAAGAAGGCGGCGTCGACCATGTTGGCGGTTTCTGCAGTGAACGCCGCGGCGAGCACGACCACATCGGCATCGGCCAACAACTCATGCACAGCAGCAACGTCGGATTGGGCAACGGTTCTCGCAGCGCCGGGCATCGGCGCATCGGTGCGGCGGATGACGCGTACCTGCGTCCCCCACGGTTCGAGCAGACGGAGAAGTGACTCGGTGATGCCACCGGCTCCGACGACTACAACGTTCGCGCCCAGCAGGTTCTTTCCCTCTTGTGCTGGCCATGTGGCAGCAGGAATCGCCGTGTGCAGGTGTCGCAACCCCGCCAACGCGAGCGCGATGACATGCTCGGCGACCGGTTCTGCATAGACCCCCTTGCCGCACGTCCAGGTGAGGCCCGGGTCGAGCTGATCAGCGAAGTTCTCGATCCCGGCGTAGGGCAACTGCACCCAGCCAAGATCCGGAGCCGAAGCAACAACTCCGGGGAATTCGCCCGCTGCGGCCGGGTCGGCCCATATCAGCGCTGATGCTTCATCGACCGGCACAACCGTTCCCCCGCCAGCCTCAACAGCGTCGACCATCACCTCGTACATCTCGGGACGAGATTGCGGAACTACTGCGACTTTCGATGGCGTCATGGCTGTCTCCTGATCCCCTTCTGGAGTGTTCGCCGATTCTACGAACCGCGTGACCGAAATTCTTTTGTGACCAATACACACGCGACCGCGTCATACCGGGGAGGGCTCGGTGTGGGCAGACCTTCGGCTCTCGGCGTGGACCTTCTCCGCGATCAATGCTCTAATCGTCTACGGCGATAGGAAAGGCAAACCGTGCACAGCGACCACCCGATTACCGACTACCAGGCTGTTGTTCTTGACGATACGCAGTTCATCGACGTTCGAGAGCCCACTGAGGTTGCCAGAGGAACTTTGCCGGGCACGATCAACATTCCGCTCGGCGACCTCCCTGAGCAATTCGACGAGCTGGACAAGGAACGTCGAGTCGTCGTGATGTGCCAGCGAGGCGGCCGAAGCACCGACGCAGCGCTCATGCTCACCGATGCCGGGTTTACCGATGTCGTGAACCTCAAGGGTGGAATGCATGCCTGGGATAAGGCCAACAAGAGCGGCGGCTTCTTCTCGAAATTCCGCTAGTCAGCGCCAACGCGCAGTTAGCGCCATTGCGCTACCCCGGGGATGAACTTCCCGGTCCGGGCGGCGTACGAACGGTAGCCGGGGTACCTCTCTTGGAGGCGATGTTCTTCCCACGCTGCCTTGCGGTCGAAGTAGATGTAGGTGGCAACAGCGATTGCGACATGGACCCAATTGCCTGATCGCAAGGTGATGCCGGTGACGGTGAGCAACACGCCGGTGTAGATCGGGTGTCGAACCAATCTGTACAGGCCCGATGTCGTCAGCTGGCCGCTGCGGGTCGGGACCGGCGTTGGCGTGAGCGCCGAGCCGAGACCGAGGGCGGAGATCGCGATCAATCCGAGTCCGAAGAAGAACAGCGCGCCGGCAATACCCAAGAGGGTCGCGGGCCTCGACCAGTCGTCACCGGACGGCCACAGAATAAGGGCGCCGAGGAGGACTCCTTGGCCAACAACCCACATCCAACCAGCAACGGATCTACTCATTGCTCGGGCTCGCTGTCGCTGAGTGCGTTCGCATGATCTGGTGCTCCATCGCTGGGCTAGGTCTCACCAAACATGACGCATTCTTGGAAGAAACGGTCACAAGAATCTCTGCTCCAAGATTTCTTGTGACCGTTCCCGAGAGAGCCGCGTCATGTCGGGTAGAAGGCGCCAACCCGGCGCACCCAATCACATCTTGGAGTTGCACAATGAACGAATCAAACGGAGATCGCATCGCACGCGGCGTAGTCGGCGTCGTACTTCTCATCCTGGGATTTGGCCCACTTAGCGGCGTTCTTGGCGTCATCGCCATCGTCGTCGGAGCGATCTTGACCATCACTGGAGCCGTAGGCTTCTGCCCCATTTACGCCATTCTCAAGACCGGCACCCGCAAGATCACCAACGCGTAACCCAACCCCTCTTTTTGTAGGACCCCCTCATGACTTTCTTCAATGCGTTCGCCTTTGGCGTTGGCATGGTTGCACTGATTAACCCGTGCGGCTTTGGTCTGCTGCCCGCCTACCTCGGCGTCTTCCTTGGCCAGAATGACGAATCCACGAGCAAGTGGATCTCGCTCAACCGAGCCCAAGGCGTCGGCCTCGCGATGACACTCGGCATGCTCCTGGTGTTCGGCTTCTTCGGCCTCGTCCTTGGCGGACTACAGGGCGCCGTTGCCTCCCGCCTCCCCTACTTCAACATCGCCCTTGGATTCGGACTGATTGCATTGGGTATTGCCATGTTGGGCGGCTACCAACTGACGCTAAAGCTTCCAAAGATGCAAAAGGGCGGCTCATCCGGCTCGTTCGCATCGATGTTCCTATTCGGCATGTCGTATGCCACTGCGTCGCTCACCTGCACCCTTGGTTTGTTCATTGCAGCAATCAACTCGGGAAGCATCAACGCTGGCCCTGGTGGCGGTGGCTTCGGGTCGAGCCTCGGGTCGCTCATCAGCTACGGACTCGGTATGGGGCTGTTGGCCACGATGCTCACGCTATTGCTGGCGCTTGGTAAGTCGAGTTTGGTCGGCAAGTTCCGCAGCATCTTGCCCAAGATCAACTTCATCTCCGGGATCTTGTTGCTCATTGTTGGTCCCTATTCGATTGGCTACGGCATCTGGGAACTCCAAGTACTCAACGAATGGCCCCTCGGCGACGGTGTCTGGCCCTTCCTCGACACGATCAACCTCGGCGTTGGTGACCTACAGAGCTCCGCTACGGGTTGGTTCAATGCCGAAGTCACGATCTTTGGCCGCACCATTGAACGCACCCAGCTACTCGCATGGCCCTTCGTCACGGTGAACGTGGTGATCATCATCGGCGGCTTTATCGCCCGGCGCCGCAAGACATCCGCGGCCACCATCGACATACCGACGGAGGTCGACGGCGAAATCGTCAATCTCCACCGGGCGTCGTAACGCAACGGAGGCCACAGGTTTATGCACGCAATGTCCGCACACACAACATTGGGACTTAGATAATGACGAACAATAGAACGCGTCTCCGTATCGGTGCTGCAGGTCTATGCCTTGCGCTCTTTGCATCGGCGTGCGGCACTGCCGCAGACGAATCCGCTACCGCAGCGCCAGTTGATTCTGGTGATGCTGCGGTCGTCCAGGAAGAGCGTGCCGGCGGTCCGGGCTTACCAACGTTGGTGAGCAACACGGTCGGCGGCGCACAAATCGACACCAACAGCCTTGAGGGCCAAGACGTGGTCGTCTGGTTCTGGGCTCCGTGGTGAGTTCGTTGTCGTGCAGAAGCCCCTGCGGTCGCAGCGGTGCAACGAGAACTCGGTGACCAGGTCACCTTCATCGGCCTTCCGAGCCGATCCAACGACATTGCCTCCATGGCGAGCTTCGTCGAAGACAATGCTGTTGGAAATTTTGAGCATCTGATTGATATCGAGGGTGTGATTTGGTCAGAACTCAACATCTTTGATCAGCCAGCGTTTGCCTTTGTGAATGACGACGGCTCGGTCGATGTCAATGTCGGCAGCTTTGATCAAGTTGAACTCGCAGCCCGAGTCCAAGCCCTCATCGACAGCTAACAATCGATTCGACACGCTGCGATTGTGACCCTCTCGTAGACCACGCCCCTCCCCGGGACACATCAACCATGCAAACAACAGCAGCGCCACACAAGAACGTCGTTTTGATCGGCGGCGGCCACGCCCACGCCCTGGTACTTCATGCCTGGGGGATGAACCCGCTAGATGGCGTACGTGTCACTGTGATCAACCCAGCACCCACCGCCCCATATACCGGCATGCTCCCGGGATTTATCGCCGGTCACTACAAGCGTGAGGAACTCGACTACAACCTGGTCGATCTCGCTCGCTTTGCTGACGCACAACTCGTGCTTGGTAAAGCAACAACGATCGACCGCGAGGCGAAGACGGTCGCGGTAGATGGCCACGGCTCCATCCCCTACGACGTGTGCTCGATCAATGTCGGGATCACCTCAGCGATTCCTCAGTTGCCCGGGTTTCAGGAACACGCCGTGCCAGCCAAGCCCCTCGGGTCGCTCGCATCGCGATGGACAGAGTTCGTAGACAGCTGGGCGTCGCGCACGACCCAGCCTCGGATTGCCGTCGTCGGTGCTGGCGTCGGCGGAAGCGAGCTCGCTATGGCGATGAGTTTCCGCCTCCGACAACAGGGTCACGTTCCCATCGTCTCGCTCATCGATCGTTCTGCGATTCTCGATGAGAGCAGTGACATAGCCCGCCGAGAGCTGCGCGAAGAATTGGCCGCTATCGACGTAGACATCCGAGAACACACCCAGGTCGACGCTGTTGCAGCCGATCATCTTGTGCTCTCGAGCGACAACGGGACCGAGGAGTTGCCCACCGATTTTGTTGTCGGTGCGGCTGGCGCGTACCCACTTCCGTGGCTCTCAGATCTCGGCCTCGCGACAACGAACGGTTTTCTCGATGTACGCGAGACGCTGCAAACCACAAATGACCCGTACATCTTTGCCGCAGGTGATTGCGCTCACCTCACGTTTGACCCCCGCCCGAAGGCCGGAGTGTTCGCCGTTCGCGAGGCCCCCTTCCTGACGAAGAACATCCCAGCGCTGCTCAAGGGAAAAGGGTTGGAGGCCTTCGATCCGCAGGTCGAATACCTCAAGCTGATTTCGTTGGGCCGACAGTCAGCTGGCGCGGACAAGTTTGGGCGGTTTACCAAAGGTCCAGCCATGTGGAGGCTGAAGGATCGCATCGACCGAAAGTTCATGAACTCACTCGACAACCTGCCCGCGAAGTAGCCACCATGATGTAGCTGCAGTCGTGTAGCCAAGGGAGAGCCAATGAACACCTCTGATGGAGTTGTCGTGCAAGTCGTTGCTACCCAGCAACCCACAGCGTGATTCAACCGCGTCTGGGGGAGACCGCTCCCCCGCTATTGCTGCAGACGGCCGAGGGCCAACCTTGGCAATCAGCCGACCATCGTGGCCGTTACCTCGTGGTGATCTTTCATCGCCACATTCATTGACTGCCGTGCGCAAGCCATGTGAACGCAGTTCGCGATCACCTCGATGACCTCGGCAACGACACTGACGTCGTCGTCATCACGTTCGCCGAGCAGGTAAACCTCACCCCCTACCTCGCTCGCCACGAACTGCCGTTCCCGGTCCTCTCCGACACCAGCCTCTCTGCCTATCGAGCATTCGGCATTGGACGGGGCACCGTTCGTCGAGTCTGGGGATTACGAATGGTCCGTCGATACATCGAAATCTTTCGACAGCAGGGATTCGAGCTGCCAGGCAAAGCCACCGAAGACACGCTCCAACTCGGCGGCAACTTCATCATCGACCCCGACGGGATCTTGATCTACGGCTACTGGGGAAAGGGCCCAGACGACCGGCCACCTGTTTGGGCGCTGATCGACACAATCGAGACCGCCCGCAACTAATCCGCCTCGGACTGTCCCGGGTGCGCCGACGCCGCTTCGTCGAGCAAGGAACCGAGCATCCGATCGCGATCGGCGTCGGACAGCTCGGCTCGACCATGCTCGGTGGTCATCGCCCTGACCGCCTTGGTATCTGCAAGCACCGTCTCGCAGTGGCTGCACGTCGAAAGATGTTCGAGAGCTGCTGCTTCTTCTGGCGCCGTGAGGTCGCCTTCGAGAAAATCGGTCAGGCGTTCAGCGAGTTCATGACATTGCATAGTTAGCGAACCTCCATTGCTTCAAGCAGGTGACGCAGCGACTGTCGACCCCGGTGCACCCGCATCTTTGCTGCGGACAGACTGATATCGAGCACCTCAGCGACTTCACGCATCGGCAACTCTTCAACGTCTCGCAGCACAACCGCGAGACGTTCGTCGTCACCGAGGCGGCGCAGTGCCTGCCCGATCAGGCCGGCGATGTCATTGGAAATGACAGCGTCTTCGGGTGAGTCTGTCGAGCGAGGAGTGTCGGGAAGCTCCATTGGGTCGGTGGGGACATCTCGGCGGCGACGCAGCACCGTGAGTGCCTCGCGGTAGGAAATTTGCAACAGCCACGGTCGCAGCCGACCTGAATCGTCGAGCTGGTCGAGGCGGGTAAAGGCCTTGATGAACGTTGCCTGCACGACATCTTCAGCGTCACTGCGGTTCCACACCACCCGATAGGCCACGTTGTACACCGCGTCGATGTGCTCGCGAAACAACGTCTCTATTCGTTGCGCTAGTGCGCCAGCAACCGTTTCGCTCATCACTGCAGGCTAGGGGACCTCAACGGTGACCTCGGCAAATTCCGAACCGTTGTCATGAAAGTCGAAGGCTTGAACGAGGTAGGTGACAGATCCGCTCGATGCGGCGTTGTCGATGAACGATGTCTGGTTCTCTTCGGTTCCACCTCCGATGTATTGCAAGCTGCCGTCATCTGCGAAAACGTTCACGGAGTAGGCGGCGAATTCGACATCGTCGAATGACGGTTCCCATTCGAGAAGTACCCCTTCACCGGTGAGCGTCCCGCGAAGTCCTGTGATCGGGGTGGGCGGTGTCACGTCGCGAATACTCAGTGCTTCGGTCCAACGCGGCTCGGTCGTCGTGTCGCCGACTTCGGCGATGAGCACGTAGGTCAGAAACGTGTTCGCCGGGGCGTTGGGGTCGACAAAGCCGAACTCGAGGCCCTCGTAGACCTCCTCGAATCCGTCGAGGTCACCCAGCGCAATCGCTTCGTAGTCCGCTTCTCGCGTCGGCAAACGGAACAGGCGATACGTGTCGGCGCCTTCGACGGGCGACCAGACGATGTCGATCCGTGTGTCATCCATAAACGTACGAGCTACCCAATTGGTCTCCACGACCGGGTCCGTATTCTCGGCCGTTCGGATGACGGGGTCGGCTGGTTCAAGAGACACCGGTGGAGTGGACGTGGTCGATGAAGTCGCCGTTTCGTTCTGGCTCTCAACCGCTTCAGGTCCACCGATGACCGTTGGCGCGCCCGCTACCTCGGAGTCACTCGAACAGCTGACGGCAACGAGTGCGAGCATCAACAGCGAAACGAGAAGCCAACGTCGTCCTTCCATGGGAAGATCGTATGCGCTTAGGCCAGCCTTGTCGGGCCAGCCGTGACGACCCACTCACGACCGGGCTTTACCGGTTGACCACCCGGTGCCGAGCACATGATCGTGGGGACCTCCCGGCCGAGAGCGACCGTGACTTCATAGGTCTCGTCATCGACGACGACCCGGACGGTAGACGCATCGACGCCGTCCTCGACCATTACAGACCGCTGTTGGCTGTCGAGTGAAAATCCCTTGGCCGCAAACACCGCCCGTTCGCCGACTTGTGCTGGACCAGTTGGAGCGCCCCACCATCCGCGGCAACGGTTGGCGACGTTGCCAGCGTCGCTGCGCGTATCGATGATCTCGGTGGCGCTCGCCGGATCTAGGTATGCCCACATGCGTCCGTCGGGAAGCGTCATGGCCGTCGGAGCAAAGCGGTGGCCCCCTGTGTGGCTCACACGAAATACTTCGACGTCGAGGTTCTGCTCTGCCCAATCGGCAAAGGCCGCCCCATCGATTCCACAACACACGTCATGGCTCCCTTGCGTGCACACCAACATTGAGGTGATGCCTTCGCCGACGAAGGCCGTGTCGGGCGATGTGTCATCGAGGACCTCTTGGAGGGCGCCCACAGGGTCGGCACACATTGGCCGCTCTGAGCGGGTCGCCCCGCCGGCTGCTGGGCGAAACGCGATGACCCGGAGTGGATCGTCGCTTTGGGGCACCGCCGCGAGAAGTCGAACGTTTTCTGGCCACTCCTGGCACGCCCTCACCAGCTCGACCATCGCCTCATGCTTGCCAACGGGCTTTGGCCACGGTTCGTCGACCTCGACGAGCACCACGACATCTGGGGCTAAGGCCGAACCGCCGGGATCGACGGTGTTCGCTATAGCGAAGTCAACGCATCGCACCGACTCACTGGCAAGCGGAAGAGAGATCGTCACCCACTCATTGTAGGAAACGAACCCAATAGCCCAAAGGTCTCATTTTTGACATTGAAGGGCCGACGGGAGCATTTCACACCGGGCGGCTGTGGAGGAGAATTCACATGAAATCCAAATTGACACTACTACTGGCGGGAGCGGCGCTGCTTGCTGGCATCACAATCGCCGGTGCTCCAAATGGCAGCGCTGAAGTCGAGACACAAGTTCTCGATGCTGCTGAATCTCGTGAGGTAGAGAGGGCAGAATCTGCCTCGACTGCACTCGCGGAACAAGCCGCTGAGAGCTTTGATTCGGCGGCAGCCGACATCGAGATCCCTGAAGCCGAGGCAACCGGAATCAACACGGTGCAACAAGCAATCGCTAACGCGCAAACAATCGTGCTCACGGACCAACCCGTCCGCGACGGCGCCATCCCTGATCAAGCCCCAGAAGGCTTCGAAACCGGCTGGGACATCGAAGATGTCCAGCTGACCTACGACCCACTGACCGATGAACTCCACGTTCTCGTCAACAGCTTCGGCGTCCTTGGTGACCCTGAAGGTAACGGCGACCCTTCAACGTGGGCTCAAGAGTGGATCGACGTTGGATTCGACGGTACCGATGAGCCAAACCTTGGCGGCACCGAGTTCGTCGTTGTGGTCTTTGATATCGATCAAGACGGCAGCGGCGACATCGTCGCAGGCGTGCCACAGGGGCTGGATATCTCCGGATTCTCGATCAACGAGCTCACACCGGGCTTGGACTTCGTACCCTTCGTGATGCCTGCCTTTGGCGCACCTCTCCCGAACAACACCGGAACAATTCCGACCGAAGCGCCAGACGCAGAGAACCCTGATCTCGAGTTCACGATCAGCAACCTCTCGACGCTGACCGGTAGCGACGGCCGACTCGACCTTGGTGTCAACGCCTTCGTTGGATCTAGCTCTGATCTCAACATTGGCGAGGACAACCTCACCGCTGCTGGTTCGTTCCTTTCTGTGCCAATCAGCGCAGACCTCGGCGACCAGGTCTTCCTCGACGAGAACGCCAACGGCATCAACGACCCGGGTGAGCCCGGAGTTCCTAACGTGGCCGTCACCCTCTTTGATGAGACCGGCGAACTTATCGATGTCACCGACACCGACGAGAACGGAAACTTTGGCTTCGTCGTCAATCCCGGAACCTTCACGGTCGGATTCGATGTACCTGACGGCCTCTCCATCACCACGCAATTCACCGGTGCGGACACCGCCGTGGACAGCAATGCTGATCCCGCAACCGGACGCAGCGAACCAGTGACCTTGGGACCTGGAGATCAGGACCTGACCATCGATGCCGGCCTCGTATCGTTCGTTCCTGCACCAGGAATCAGCATCGAGAAGGCGACCAACGGTCAAGACGCTGACGACGCCCCCGGCGTCGAACTCATCGTCGGCGAAACCGCCGAGTTCACCTTCGTCGTAGCAAACACCGGCAACGTGCCACTCGCAGACATCACCGTCAACGATGACGTCCTCGGCTTCATCTGTGACATCGCAAACCTTCAGGTCGGCGACTCAGAAACCTGCGAAACCACAGCAACCGTCGAAGAGGGACAAGTCACCAACGTGGCAACCGCCACCGGCCAACCCCTCGACCCAGAAACCGGAGCCCCAATCGGCGACCCAGTCACCGACGACGACCCATCGAACCACACCGGTATCGTCCCGTTCATTCCTGCACCAGGAATCAGCATCGAGAAGGCGACCAACGGTCAAGACGCTGACGACGCCCCCGGCGTCGAACTCATCGTCGGCGAAACCGCCGAGTTCACCTTCGTCGTAGCAAACACCGGCAACGTGCCACTCGCAGACATCACCGTCAACGATGACGTCCTCGGCTTCATCTGTGACATCGCAAACCTTCAGGTCGGCGACTCAGAAACCTGCGAAACCACAGCAACCGTCGAAGAGGGACAAGTCACCAACGTGGCAACCGCCACCGGCCAACCCCTCGACCCAGAAACCGGAGCCCCAATCGGCGACCCAGTCACCGACGACGACCCATCGAACCACATCGGTATCGTCCCCGGACCTCCGTGTGTTGCAGACATTCGTGGTCCGCGACTCTTTGCTGGCGACCGCGTGATCTGGGATACCGGTTACATCGCCGAAGCTGGATCGACTCTCATTGTGGAGACCGAAGAGCCTGGTGGCTCACCCGGTCAGCCAAACGAGCAGGTCTACGTCTTTGTTGGCGACGTCATGTACGGCCCGACCCCGATCGAGCTTGGCACCATCGAGATCGATGTGTCGAACACCGGACGCTTGTCCTTTGTTCACTACTCGGTCGTCACCGGCGATACGTCGCAACCGAACTCGGTTGAGATCGAGTTCTGCGGAACTGGCATCTCGCTCGACCAGGGTCCTGCATGTCAAACAAACATCGAAGGCCCACGACTCCACGCTGGTGGTCAGGTCGAATGGAACTCCGGCATCATCGCCGAAGCTGGTTCGACCATCCGCATCACCACGACCGAGCCTGGCGAGTCTCCTGACCAGCCAAATGAGCAGGTCTGGGTGCGAGTAGGCGAGCAGCTCTTTGGTCCGACCCCAATCGGGCTCGGAACGATCGAGTTCACCGCTGACCGCGGCGGCGAGATCACCGTGCTGCACTTCAGCCGTGTAACCGGCTTCACCGGATTGGCGAACTCTGTTGAGTTCGAACTCTGCGGAACTCACCTCCGCTAACACACACTAAGTCCCGCCTCACACAGAGTCCCACCCGGTTTCCGGGTGGGACTTTGCGGTTTTAGATCCGACCCACACTGCGTTGGTCGCCGAGACGCGACGCTCTCGTCGAAAGCGTTGGATTGCTGATCCTCGGCGGCAGGCTTAGGACGTGAGCAGCATCGTCATCTCCGACCTCGACTACGCACCTCCCGGCGCAGACTCGTTGTTCTTCGACATCTCCTTCAATGTTTCGCCGGGCGACCACGCGGTGATCGTCGGTGCGAACGGCGTTGGCAAGAGCACGATCTTGCGAATCTTGACGGGCGAGATCGATGCGGACGGCGGCGAGTTTGCGATCGGCGGCAGCTTCCTCACCATGACCCAGGACGTCGGCATGGGTCGCCCAGATGACTCGTTGCGAGACATGTTGATCGAGGTTGCGCTACCCGAGCTTCGCGCCGCAGGGCGCGCACTCGTCGCCGCAGAAGCAGCACTCGCCGACGGCACCGACGACGGCATGGGGTACGCCGAGGCGATCACCGCCTGGGGAGACCTCGGCGGTTACGAACTCGAAGCGGAATGGGCGGCTGCCGCAGAGCGAAGCGTGAAGACCCCCGTCGATGACTTCGCGACCCGAAAGGTCGGGGAGCTCTCCGGGGGCGAGCGAAAGCGGCTCGTGCTGGACCTCCTGCTGAACTCTGGTGTCGATGTTCTGCTCCTCGACGAGCCCGACAACTACCTCGACATTCCCACTCGTGTCTGGCTCGAAGATCAGATCCTGTCCTGTCCGAGCACGATCCTCATGGTGAGCCACGACCGGTCCTTGCTCGAACGGGTCGCAACAAAGGTCATCGTCCTGGAGGGCTCAGGCTGTTGGATTCACGGCGGACCCTACGCCACGTTCCCCGCCGCTCGCGAGGCTCGCCAGGCGCAGCTCGGCGACGCGCTGAAACGTTGGGAAAATGAGGAACGTCGACTCCACGCCCATATGAAGATGATGAAGGTGCGGGCTGCCCAGAACTTCAAGAACGCCACCAAGGCCAACGCTGCGGAAACCCGGTGGGAGAAGTTCGTCAAGGCTGGCCCTCCCCCACCCCCGGTTCGTGACGAGAACATTCACGTCAACCTGCGCGGCGCGGATTCGGCTCGTCGGGTCCTCAACATCGTCGACGTTTCCATCGGCGACCTGTTCTTCCCGTTTTCCGACGAGGTGCACTTCGGCGAGCGACTCGGATTGATCGGCCCGAACGGTACGGGCAAGACCCATCTGCTCCGCGCCCTAGCCGGTGAGATCGAGGCGGACGAGGGATCCATTGGGCTCGGTCCACGGACATCGGTCGGCACCTTCACCCAGGTCAACGATCGTCCAGACTTCCTTGGCCAGGAGGCTGTCGCCATCGTGCGCGAGCGTCTCTACGACGAGGAAAAGGCAATGCGAGCACTCGCTCGATACGGCCTCGCAAACCATGCTCGCCAAGAGTTCGAAACCCTGTCGGGTGGTCAAAAGGCACGCCTCGAAATCCTGTGTCTCGAGCTTGAAGGGCACAACGTGTTGTTGCTCGACGAGCCGACCGACAACCTCGACATCGAGTCGTCAGAAGCACTCGAAAAGGCGCTCGATGGTTTCGAGGGCACCGTCGTTGCGGTCAGCCACGACCGAACCTTCCTCGAAGGCCTCGATCGATTCATCATGATCAACGACGACGGGTCGGTGTATTCGCTTCCGGATTTCGACGTGGCGATGGAGGGCCTCGCAGACCCGCCGAGCGTCGCTACCGTCAAGCTCGCCAAGCCACTCACCCTGTAAACGAGTTCCTCTGGCTAGTCGACTGTTGCCATTCCTCCGCCGACGGGGATCGTGGCGCCGGTGATGTAGGCCCCAGCGCGCGACGCTAGGAAGATCGCTGTGCCGGCCATGTCGTCGGGCTCTCCGATGCGACCGGTTGGCACCTGTGCGGCTACAAACTCGCGGGTTCCGGGGTCTTCCAACATGAACGCGGTCATCTTGGACTCGAATGGTCCCGGTGCAATTGCATTGACGAGAACGTGCTCGCCACTCAATCGCCGGGCAAGTTGTCGTGTCAGATGATGGACCGCCGCTTTAGACGTTGAGTAGGCGTAGTGCTCGGCTTCGCAGGCTCGGAGGCCGTCGACCGACCCGATGTTGATCACGCGTGCCGGATCCATGTCGGTCCCCGCCGCCCGTAGGAGATCGACCAAACCCTCGGTCACGTAGTACACACCACGCACATTTACGTTCATGACCTTGTCCCAGCCATCCACGGGATACTCCCCGAGCGCAGCTCCCCATGAGGCACCTGCGTTGTTGACCAGGATGTGCAGCGAATCCACTTGTTCTTTGACCGCCGAGGTGAACGCTTCGATGCCTTCGGGGGTTGAGAGGTCTCCTGGGATCGCGGTGACATCGCCGCCCTTGTCGACCATGCGGTTGGCGGTGGCGTGCAATGCCTCAGCCTTGCGGGCCGTCATGATCACCCGGGCGCCAGCGTCGACAAATCCCTCGGCGATCATCTCGCCGATACCGCGGGACCCTCCGGTTACGACCGCGGTCTTTCCTTCGAGGCTGAACAGGCTGGCGAGTCGGTCGGTCATGGCGTGGTCCTTGTGTGTCTTGAGTGTGCAGGGGCGCGGAAGGCGCAGGGATCAGGCCGGCGTCAGCCCGGCAGCCTCGACGGCGGCCATTGCCGCATCGAGTGCGGCAATGGCTTCAGGCGCAGCGACAGAAGGCAGGTCGAAGGCAAGGCGGTCAACGCCCGCTTCGGCGAACTCGGTGATCTTGGCCGGATCAGTGGGGGCAAAGTAGATCGAGACCTCGATCTCGGCGGGGTCACGACCTGCGTCCTCGGCCATGGCCCGCATTCCTGCGATCTGCTCAGCGATCGTTCCCTCGCCACGGCCCGGGATCGGAATCCAGCCGTTGCCCCACTCGACGGCCCGGCGCGCTCCCCCGGGATAACTCCCACCCACATGGATCGGTGGATGGGGCTGCTGCGTGGGCTTTGGGTTGATGGTCATCGGAGGGAGGTTCACCAGGTCGCCGCTGTAGGAGGGAGTCTCCTGCGTCCACATTGCCTTGATCGCTGCCACCCGTTCGCGCATCAGCTTGAACCGACCATGTAGTTGCGTCCCGTGGTCGTTCATCTCGTCCTCATTCCATCCGGCGCCAACGCCGAAGTGGAAGCGCCCACCGCTGAGGTAATCGAGGCTCGCCGTCGACTTTGCTGTGTGAATTGGGTCGCGCTGAGCGACCAAACAGATTCCGGTGCCGAGCAACACGTTTGTCGTTGAACCCGCCAATGCAGAGAGGAAGACGAACGGGTCGAGTGTGTCGTGGTAACGCTGGGCAAGGTCTCCGCCACTGGGAGCTGGCGTCTTTCGACTCGTCGGAATGTGACTGTGCTCGGCCACCCAGATGCTCTCGAATCCACGCTCTTCAAGCGCAGGACCAAGGTCGTTCGGGGCGATGGAGTACGTGGTCGGGAAATGTGCCACGCCGACCTTGATGCTGTTGCTCATGTCGGCATCTTCGCACGCCTGACATACTCGGGCCATGTCGATTCTTCTCTTCGCGGATGTTCGCCTCGCCGACCACCGTCCACCGCAGGGCCACCCCGAGCGACCGGAGCGCTATCTCGCAGCCGTCGAGGGAGTCAACGCTGCGGGGTTTGGCGATGCGATCGAATGGCGAGAACCAACCATGGCATCACCCGAGGCGTTGGTTGCACTTCACGACCGTGCCCATGTCGAGGGCTTGTTGGCCCGCGAAGGCGAGCAACACGTACGGATCGATGCAGACACGCATATGAGCGCCGGTTCGCTCGAGGCAGCCCGTCTTGCGGCCGGTGCGGGTCTCGATGCCACCACCGCCTTGCGGGCCGGTGACGCCGACAGTGCGTTCTGCCTCGTGCGGCCTCCGGGCCATCACGCCACCCCCACCCAAGCGATGGGGTTCTGTCTGTTCAACAACATCGCCGTTACCGCTCAGGCGATCACCGAAGCGGGCGAACGGGTGGCGATTGTGGACTTCGACGCGCACCACGGCAACGGCACCCAGGATGCGTTCTTCGAACGAGACGACGTGCTGTTCGTCTCCACCCACGAGTACCCGCAATACCCCGGCACCGGAGCGCTCACCGAACGCGGCGTCGGTGCGGGCGCTGGATTTACGATCAACCTGCCGATGCCGTCTCGGGCGACCGGCGATGTCTACCTTCGCGCCTTCGACGACGTTGTCGAGCCTGCTCTCGAGGACTTCGCTCCAGACTGGATCCTGATCTCTGCGGGCTTCGATGCACATCGGGCCGACCCGCTCACCAACCTCGGGTTGAGCTCCGGTGACTACGGTGCACTGACCGCAAGACTTATGGCCCACGCACCCGCTGGGCGGCGAATTGCATTCCTCGAAGGCGGGTACGACCTCGACGCCCTCGGACTGTCAACGGCCGCATGCGTTGGCGCAATGCTCGGCGAGACCTACCAACCCGAAGCCCAAACCAATGGCGGCCCAGGCGCCGAGATGATCGACGCGGCCCTCGCCCAGCGAGGCTCGGCTAGCTAGCGCTGTTTTTCTTCCAGCGCTGCGGGGCTAACCAAGCGTTTCGACCACGGTCAACGCTGAGTGGCGCTGCTCGAGATTTCGATCTCCGGGAAAGGTGAAGCTCTGAGTACCGACCTCGGAGACTTCGGCCATCACGGGCGAGAACTGGGAGAAGGAAAATTCGATCCTGCCGCTGCCGGTGACATCCCACACCTCGACGATTGCCGGGGCTCCTTCCAGATCCACCTGTTCACCGAGTCCTTCCACCATCTGGACATAGGAGATGTCGATGATGACGCCGTTATTGGTGAACTCGACCACCGTTGACGTTGTCTCGACCATCACTGTGAGACCGGACTCTCGGATGGTTGACACGGTCATCCACGACCCACCAACGCCCACGGGCTCTACGGGGAACGGATTCGACTGATTGATGACGTCGTTGAGCACATCGTTGACGAGTTCGTTGTTCGCCGGACTCGCGGGGCCAAGGCTGAGAAAGCCTCGACCGTCGACGGTGGCCGTTGTCGTCACGCCGATCAGGTCGGTGATATTCGTTTCGATAAACGCTGCGAGCGCAGGGTCGGTATCGGCCCCGATCTGTGCGTCGACGATCTCCGAGACCGCAACGAAGCCGCCATCGATATTTTCTCGGGAGACGGAGACGTCGATGATTGTTTGAATCGGTTGAGGAGGGATCAACGACTCGCCATCGGCGAACTGCTCGACGATCTGGGTGCTGATGGTGTTGATGGCTTCGTCACCGTTGGTCACTACGAGCCGCAACTCTTGGCGGGGCTCGACCCCCGGGTCGAGCAACGTCACTACGGGTGGAGCGACTGGAGCTGGCGGCGCAACCGTAGTGCTGGATTCGGGAGCCGTGGTTTCAACGGCGGTGGTTTCAACGGCGGCGGCTTCGGTCGTGGTCGGCGCCTCTTCGCCCGTCGCCGTCTCTGACCCAGCGTCTTGGTTAGCAGCGTCCGGTGAGTCGACCTCGTCATCGGGAATGATGTCCTGCTCAACCCCGTCGGCCCCGGCGAGTTCGTCTTCCGCGGCTTGCCCACAGGATGCGAGGAGCACGAGTCCGAGAAGAAAGCCGATCACCATGAGGCATCGACGCCACATACTGCCCTGGCTAGGCATCGTGCTCATTGCAACCACCGTCTGTCGTGCTCACCGGTGGGTGAGCGTTGCCCACTCTACCGCTGAGGTTCCGGGGGCTCTCACCCCGGCCACTCGTCGGTACCCGGCGTCATTGCAAGGTGGGTGGGGCCTTCGGTCCAAGGGTTCGCGCGTGCGACGGCTTCGTCGACCTCGGTACCGAGCCCAGGCGTCGTGAACGGTGCGACGAAGCCATCGTGCCATTGCACGGGGTTGGTGAGAATCTCGGCATGGAAGCCTCCCCACTCCTGGATGCCTTCGAGCACGAGGAAGTTCGGGATCGTCGCAGCAACAGCGAGATTGGCTGCCCCACCCAAAGGACCGTTGTACAAGTGCGGCGCGACCTGAGCGCCGTAGGCCTCGGCAATAGCGGCGATCTTCTTGCCAGCGGTAATGCCGCCGGCGCGTCCCAAGTTCGGTTGCAGAATCCCGACGCCCGCGTCGAGCAACCGCTTGAACTCGTGCACGCTGGTCAGTCGCTCACCGGCAGCGATCGGCACTCGACACTGCTGAGCGACCCGGGCCATGGCCTCGGGGATGTCGGGCGGGCA
Organism: uncultured Acidimicrobiales bacterium; assembly: GCA_964441145.1. GTDB lineage: Bacteria > Actinomycetota > Acidimicrobiia > Acidimicrobiales > SHLQ01 > SHLQ01. The sequence goes on along the minus strand of CAYTUB010000003.1, from coordinate 3,337 downwards.
CGGCTCTTCAAACCACAACGGCGCGGCGGCTTCGAGGCGCTGACCTAACCGGATGGCTCCCGATGGCGTGAACTGGCCGTGGGTGCCAAAGAGCAGGTCGGCTCGCGGTCCGACCGCTGCACGAATCTCGTTGACGAACGCCTCGGAACGGTCCAACTCGTTTTGGGTGGGCTGGCGCGGCCCGACCTCTCGATATGGACCAGCCGGGTCGAACTTGATGGCGTTGTGACCGGCTTCGACATATTCGAGGGCGCGCTCGGCAGCCAGATCCGGCTGGTCGTATACGGCATCGCCATGATCGGAGTCGCCCGGGTACAGATAGGTGTAGGAACGCACACGATCCCGCACCACCCCGCCGAGAAGCTCGGTAACATTTCGCCCCGTTTCCTTGCCGACGATGTCCCAGGAGGCCATGTCGAACGCGGACAGGACGCCGCCGATCGTGACATCTGGTCGGCCGGTAAAGGCCAACGAATAGATCGCCCGGCTGCGCTCCTCGATACGGAACGGGTCGGTGCCGGCAACGGTTCGCTCGAATATGTCTTCGACCACTGCTGCCACGGTCGCAGCGTTAAAGGGCGGCGAGTAGACCTCGCCCCAGCCGACGGCTCCGGTGTCGGTCGAGAGCTTCACGAACACGAAGTATCGTCCGCCGTAGCTCGGGGGCGGGTTGGCAACAACGAACGTCTCGACTTCGGTGAATCGCATGGCTAACCCATCGTGACGACGCTGCGGATGGAAGCGCCGTCGTGTGAGGCGTCGATCGCATCGTTGATGTCGTCGAGTGGAAACGTTCCGGTCACCAGCTCATCGAGCTTCAGCTTTCCTTGCTGATACCACTCGATCAGTTGCGGGATGTCTCGCCGTATTTGGCTGGTGCCCATCTTCGATCCCACGATTCGATGACCGGTGGCGGCGATGATCACCGGATCGATCTCGATCTCGTTGTTGAGCGCAGGCATACCGACGATGACGAGTTCGCCAGCGGGTTCGAGGTAACGCAACGCCGACTTGATCGCCGCTGCCGACCCCACTGTCACCAAGCAGTGGCTCACGCCCTTACCCCCACCCGTCGCTTCGGCGATGACCTCACGGGCGGTGTCTGGCGTAGCCACATGGGTTGCACCGAACCCCTTTGCGATGTCGAGCTTCTCTTCAGCGAGATCCACGGCGATGATCACGGGGGCACCGACGATGGCCGCGCCTTGAATCGCGTTGAGCCCCACACCGCCAGCGCCAACCACAATCACTGTGCTCTGATCGGTGACCGTCGACGTGTTCGTGACCGCGCCAACGCCGGTGATCACGCCGCAGGCGAGCAAGGCAGCGACGTTCCAATCGAGGTCTTCGGGAATGGGAACGACCTGGCTGTGGTCGACGACTACTTCCTCGGCGAACGCGCCACACAGCATTCCAGCGTCTACACCAACGCCGTCTCCATCGGCCAGTCTTTTGGCCTCGTCGGAGGCGAACGACGCCTCGCAAAAAACGTGGTTTCCCCGGTCGCATTGGGGACAGTCTCCGCAGTGTCGGATGAGCGTCACAACAACGTGATCGCCTACTGCAACGTCGTCGACGGCTTCGCCGATGGCGCTCACGACACCGGCTGCTTCATGGCCGTACACGGTTGGCAGGTAGCCACCCCAGTCTCCGGCGACATAGTGCACGTCGGACATACACACCGCGCACGTCTGAACATCTACTCGCACGTCCTCAGCGCCGACCTCGCCAAGCGTCAAGTCCTCCACCTGCAAGGGGGATCCGAACTCTCGACACACGGCTGCTCTCATGGCCCGTTATCTAACCATCTTTCGGGCTGCGACGCATCCACCAACTTTGCCGAGGCGGGCAACGACCCGAGAGCGTGAGGTGCTAGTCCTCGAGAAGTGCGAGAAGCTCGCCCAGCGTGTGGCGGTCTTCAAGGGGATGTCGCAGGTCGGCTTTCTCGATGATCGAGTAGTGGTTTCGTCGTCCGACCCGCTCATGGGTGAGACAACCAGCGGTCTCCAACTCGGTGATGATTCGCTGCACCGCACCTTCGGTGATACCGACGAGGCTCGCAATCTCGCGCTGACGAATTTCAGGGTTGCGGCGGATCGCCAACAGGACATGGGTGTGATTCGTCAGGAACTGCCAAGTGGTCGAGATCTCCATGTCTTCACCATAGGGAAAACTCGCCGCTTCACAAGGACCTTTTAAGTAATACCTAATCAATACTGGTGTAAGGGTTTGGACCTGAGCGCTACGCGATCAGCATCGGCCATATCGCAGGTTCTAGTATTGAACTATGAGGCACAAACTTTGGGGAATTGCCGGACTTGCACTCGTCGCCGCAGCTTGCGGTGGCGAGGCCACAGACACCGCTGCATCCAATGCGGCTGAGACCGACACTGCGGCGGTCGAAGAGACGGTCGTCGAAGACACCGAGGATGCGACGACCACATCGTCGACAACGGCCGCGGCACCAGAAACAACCATGACGGTCGCCGAAACCACCACGACCGCGCCCCCCGTACCCACGATGACGATCAACTTCGACGGGCTGGTACCCCTCGGCAACGCTGGCGTCTATGAACTGTGGTTCGTCGGAGCGGATGGCAACCCGGTTAGCGGCGGCACGTTCGACACCGACGGCGGGCCCGTCACCTTGGACTTGCCCGACGGTATTCCCGGAGCGGTCGAGTTGAAGGTCAGCATCGAGACAGACGACGACCCGGCTCCGTCAGACACCATCGTGTTGGCAGGTGCCATGGATGGTGACGCGGGAGACCGTGCTGCAGAGCTGACCACAGCCGATATCGCCGACTTCTCCGGAGCCAGCGGCCAGTACATCCTCGCGACCCCAACCGATGGCGACGGACCAGCCGAGAACGAGCGCAGTGGTGTGTGGTGGACGATTCTTCCTCGCCAGCGGTCGCTGATCCTTCCCGAACTCGGCGCGGGATGGCAGTACGAGATGTGGCAGGTCATCGACGGCGTCGAGGTAGCAGGCGGCAAGTTCACCGACACCTTCAACTCTGATGACGCCGCTCCCTACAGCGGCCCAGAAGGCGCTCCCCCACTTGTCGGTGAGGACTTCCTCATCAACGCCCCAGCTGGTTTGACCTTCCCGGTCGACCTACGCGGCACCGAAACCTTCATCAGCGTCGAGCCCTTCCCCGACCCAAGCCCCGACTCATCGGGAATCGTGCCGTTGTCGGGCATCGTTCCCCTCGATGCCGAGGACCACAACGCCCTCTCCGTCGAAAACGTCAGCGACAGCCGCCTCCCAACCGCCAACATCACCATCTCCGAGGGCTAACAAAAGATTTGTCCCCCGTTTGATACCGCATAGGTT
>CAYTUB010000002.1:0-73089 GCA_964441145.1 uncultured Acidimicrobiales bacterium | reverse complement strand
AGACGGTGATGTTCTCCCACAACGTGTCGTCGGCATCGATGAGCAACGTCATGTCAACACCTCGGCTTCGGCCTCGGTTGTTTGGACGGTCATTACTGCGAGCAGCCCAATGCCAGTGAACACGAGAAAGCCGACGCCAAAGGCCGTCACGGTCGTGCTGATAAAGCCATCGATAATCGACCCGAGCACTCCGCCGACGATGAAGATGATGGCCCCCGTTACCGACGATGCTGTTCCTGCCAGGGCCCCCATCGGTGCCATCGAAAGTGTTTGTAGCAATGGGGTGGTCGACGAGTTAGAGGCAGTGAGCACCGTGACCAACGCGAACCACAACCAAAACGAGGGGACGCCGTCTGCAGCTACGGCCACCACGACGTACACGACGGAGGTCGCAACCAAGACCGACATCATCGTGACCAGCACTGGCCGGGTACCGAAGCGAGCGACCGCCCGTGAGCTCATCACGATGGTGATGGCCATGATGGCGGCGTTGAGACCGAAGAACAATGCGAGCGGACGTCCATAGATGCTGCCGATCAATTGCGGCGAGCTACCAAGCCATGGGAAGAACGCGCCGTAGGCCAGCGTCGTGGCCAGCGTGTACAGCATGGTCTGACGGTTTGAGGCAACCGTCTTTGCTGCTCGCGCGACTCGTCCAAACTCCAATGGCAGGGCGTTTTCGGCGGTGAGGGTCTCGTTCAGCCGAGTGAACCATATGGCGCCAATAGCAGCCATCACTGCACCGGCTCCCGTGGTCAGCCGCCATGAGCCAGCAAGCAGCAGCAGTTCGCCAAGGCCTGGCGCAAGAATCGGGACCACCAAGAAGACCGCGGTCACCAGCGACATGATGCGCGCCATCACGTCTCCTTCATAGGAGTCGCGCACGATCGCCAGGATCACGGTTCGAGGGCCCGAAGCTGCCGCCCCCCAAAAGACCCGACCAGCGAGCAAGACCTCAAACGAAGGCGCAAACGTAGAGACCAAAGCACCGATCACGACCAGAATCAACGAGGCGTACATCACCGGCTTGCGCCCAAATCGATCGGCCAATGGCCCCCAGACCAACGTGCTCACGCCCATTGCAATAAAGAACACCGTGATGGTGAGCGACACCGGCGAGTCGAGAGGATCGAGGTCGAATTGGGCTTCGATCTCGTCGAATGCCGGGAGCAGTGTGTCGATGCTGATCGCGATGGTGGCCATCAGCATGGACATCATTGCGACGAACTCACCGCGCTGAAGACCATGACGTGGTTCGGCCACGGTTGTCGGAGCGGCGGACATCGCGCGAGCCTACCCGTGCCGTTGCCTGAGTCAGGGTGCCAGCAGTCCAACACACTCCCCTCCGGATACGTGATTAGATGAAACGACTCGACAGGAGAGGCACGCCCGGCTACTGCCAGATGCGCATAGTGGCTCCCGCCGCGGCTGCCACTGCAGGCCCACCGAAGTTGGACACGGCCACATTTGAGGTGAGCCTTCCCGGGAGCGTCACCTCGCCCACTTGCTCCCATCCCTCGAATTCATTGATGCGGGTAAGGGCAACGAGGCGGTCCCGTTCGAAGCCCGCCACGAGCACGTCGAGATCCTCGTCACCATCGGCATCGAGGGCAATTCCCATGTCGAGGTTTCGGGTGTTGATCGGGTGTGATGTGAACGCACCGACGGAGAACGCGACCCGTTCAAGACTCGCACCGCTCTCACCTTCGACGAGCTGGAAGGCTTGCACGATGCCTCCAATGTGTGGGGTCTGCACATCGATGATTTCGATCTCTCCACCGGGGCCAAATGGGCCAGCGCCAAGTTGGTTGCGCCAACGATTGCCCCGGCCAATCGGAGCCGATTCAGCAAGGAGTGTTCCGTCGAGTTCATAGACAGCCAAACGCGCTCCCCCACTCGAATTCGAGACGGTGACCAAAACTTCGATCTGGCCGTCGTCGTCGATGTCGGCAAGGATCGGCGCGACCCCTTCGATCACGTCTGGAGCCGCTATGTCGATTCGCCCCGAGCTGTCGTTGCACACGTCGACCCACTCCACGGCCGCCGCTTCGATGGCATCTCCGAGAACTCCATGGGCATAGCGATCGGTTGGTGATGCAAGCACCGCGAGCACAGATTCGCTGCGCACTACGCGACCATCGATTAGCGGCTCGGCAAAGAGTCCATGCTCATCGAATGCCGTGCCGATCGACCCGTCGAATGCGACCACCGGCGGTGTTGCGGTAGCGGCCTCAAGCGCTTCAACATCTCCGCTAGCGGTCACCGCAAACGAGCCGCCGCCGACGGTCGTCGCGAACCATCCGCCTTCTGGATTGGGAACGATCCAATCGATCGCCGCGGGAAGTTGCACATCGAGAACATCGGCTGAGGACAGATCGATAGACGCCTCACTGATGCGGTTGCCGTCGGTTCGGACATCGACGCGTCCTTGCGACCCAGGCGCTACGCAAACGTCTTCGACCTGCGTCGTCGACGTGGTCCCAACGGTCTCGTCAATGTCAGGAGCAACGGTCTCGTCAACGCCCGGTTCCGACGTGGCTTCCACGACGCTGTCCGCATCCTCGATGGCCGCGACGGTCGTAGATGGAGCGGTCGCTTGGGTGGTGGCAGATGAGAGCTCGCCCGTCGACGCGCAGCTCGCCGCGAGAAGGGCGAAAGCGAGGGTGGTCGTCAGACGTGCTCTACTCATCTGGCTAGGAAGATCTAGACCGCTCGACTACTCGTCATCGTGTGACTCTTCGCCATCTTCGGCGTGCGACTCTTCGCCTTCTTCGTAGTCGGCCTCGGCAACGTCATCCTTCTTCTTGAAGGTGTCCTCGTGGTTCGTCGCGGTGGCGACACCGAAACCGGTCAGGACGGTGGCAGAGAATACGAGGCCGGCAACGGTGGCCTTCCAGCCAAGGTTGGGCTTTGGTTCTGGGGTTGGAGTTCCAGCCATGGTCCTTCTTTCGACAAGTTCAGTAGAAAAGGTAGCGGGCTCGCGTGCCGAACCGGGCGCGCGCCGACTAATCGGCGTCTGGAAGGTGTGCGGCGCGTGCCCCGCCCTGCCAATCTTCAAACTCGGGATTCTCGCTGAGCTCACCAAACACGCGCAGTTGTGGTTTTTCGCGCAGTGACCGTTTCATCTCCGCGAAACCGGGGAAGGCCGCGAGTGTCATCACCGCGTCCCAGAGCGGAACAGCGTCCTCATCTGAGGGGATGCGGCTGATGACGGGACCAAAGAAGGAGAGGCCGTCAGGAGGCTGGAAGGTGATGATGGGCGTTCCTACTTCTCGGCCAGTGCGCGACAAACCCAATTCGGTTTCAGCTTCGATGAGCTCATCCCACGAATCGTCATCGACCGCAGAGGCATACGAGGTAGGCAGCCCCGCACGCTCAAGTGCCGCGGCCACCATCTCGACGCTCCCGAGAGCAAGTCGGTATTCCTCGTTGGGTTCAGCATCAAAGCTCGGCCCCGAAAATTCGGCGTACAGCGGACCGATTGGATCGATGCCCAGGTCTTCACGAACGGCTGCGCACACCCGCAACATGCGAAGGCCAGCGGTGTGGCCGTGCTCGTACTCGGGCGGGAAGTCGGTGGCGTAGTTTTTATCTTTGTTCAAAATGCGCAGCGAAATGAAACGCCAGTCGACGTGGAGATCGGTCTGACTCGCGACCTTTTCGATCCATCGGGAAGTGATCCAAGCGAATGGACAGACCGGGTCAAAGAAGAACTCGATATCAGCGGTTGCAGGAGGCGTAGAGACCATTACTTGGTTCTAGCAGGCGAGCGATAAAGAACTGGAGGAAATGTGTCGATGACTCTTGAACAAGCACGTCAAAAGAGGTAGGTCGATGCACAATCTGTCGAGAGCGCTCGTCGTTGGAGTTCTTGCTCTTATGGCGTACTTGGTCGTCAATGACGTGCAAGCAACCGATGTCGTAGCTGCGGTCGGTCAGATGACCGACCGAGCTCAGGATTTTGCTGACGAGGTTGAATTCGAAGGCGAGACCGAATTTCGATCGATCGAAGATCAGCCCGTTGTCTCTGACGAAATAGCGGAGCTTCAGGAGCTCGACGGAACCTTCTTCACCCTGCCAAGTGGCGACGCCGTCTACTCCCAGGGACCTGCGCAGGAATCATCGTCAGCGCTTGCTTTCGGGCTCGATCTCGATACCGAGACCGACCTGTCCGTCGACGCGCCAGCGAAACTTGCTCGCCAAGCAGCACAACCGGCCACCGACACTGTCCCGGCCACCACCGCTGCACCAACACCGACGACCGCTGTACCGGCGCCGACAACGCAAGCCCCAGCGACAACCGCTGTACCGGCGCCGACAACGCAAGCCCCAGAAACAACCGCCGCACCGACAACCACCACCGAAGCGCCCACCGCCCCGCCAGAAACAACGGAAGCGCCAACGACCACGACCGAAGCACCACCGGCAACTGAGGCTCCAGCGACGACCGAACCGCAAGCCACCGTCCCACCGAAACCAGCAGAAGCTCCACCTGCCGCCGAGTAGTTCTGGTTTGGTCCTACAGGCCAGGAAGCATGGAGACCGTCTCGGGTCCTCCGGTATCGGTGCGGCCTGGGACGTTAAAGAACTCGAGACCGAATCCCTCAGTGAAGGCCTCGTCGGGCATCGTCAGGAAGAAGCTGTCCGGTCCGATTTGGCTGCGATGGGCGATCATCGCTTCACGCTTTGCAGCTGTCATATCGCGGACGTCGAGTTTGTAGGAGATGTCGCTCTCGGCCGTACCCATCGTGTCGACGTCGATCTCGGGATCGTCGATCTCGGGATTGCTTTCAGCCATCTCGGCAATCATCACTCGGATGTAGTCGCGGTTCATGGTCGCTTCGAAAATGTGCTCGACGCCAACCGCCTCTCCAGCAGCCAATCCAACACTATGCACGCGTAGGTGATCGGGGTGTCCGTAGCCGCCGTGATCGTCGTAGATCGTCAAGACAGTGGCGTCGACATCACGAAGAATTGACGCGAGCCGCGCAACCGCTTCATCATGATCGGCTTGCCAGAACGATGCCGGGTTGTCATTTGACGGCTCACCCATCATCCCCGAGTCCTCGTAGTCGAGAAAGATCGGGGGCTCAGCGCCCAACGCAGCGGTGGACGCAGCCAGTTCGACAACTCGGCGTTCCGCGAGCGTTTCACCTTCGGCGAGCACACCCTCTTGGGGCTCTCCAACCTCACCGCGGGTCGCGCAGACCAGAACAACGCGATGTCCCTTGGCCGAGGCGGCGGCCATGAGTCCGCCGGTCGAAATTGCTTCGTCGTCTGGATGCGCGTGGAAACAAACAAGGGTGGCCATCAGCCCAGGCTAGGAGCCACCGGGCATTCGTGCGGCTGCCAGTGCCGAAACGAGCCGTGCCTCATGTTCGGGCTTTGGCGACCCGTCGAAGTCGAGCATCGCAGCCAGTCGGCTGAGCGCGCTCGCTTCAGCATCGAGTCGTGCCTTGTCCTCCTTTGAGGGCAGGCCTCGACGTATGTCGCGACGACGGGGAGCATCGAGCAACATCTGAGCTCGATCGAGGGGAATCCCGTACCGAGCGGCAATCGCTGGTGCGAGCATGTTGTAGCGCTGTTGGTCTCGTTGCTGAAGCATGAACACCCCAATTGCCGTCAGCACGAACAGAACAACAAATCCAAGCAGTACAAACGCGGCGAAGGCCATTCCGGTTTCGCCCTCGGCGAGCGAGAGTGAACCGTTCCAGGCCGCGTGCAATCCCATCGCGATGAGGAGCCCCCACACCGCAGTCCACAGTGGCTTGCGGCGACGTATCGCAACGCCGATGGCAAGCCCGCTCCACGCCGTGAATAGCGGATGCGCGAACGGCGTCAGCAAAGCGCGGCCGATGAAAGTCTCAATGAGCATCCCCTGCTCGCGGGCGAGAAAGAAGAAGCTGACGTTCTCGACCATGGCAAACCCCAACGCTGCCCAGCCGGCGTAGACGAGCCCATCGACCAGCCCATCGACTTCGCGTCGTCGAACCATAAACACGATCGCCGCGGCTTTGGTGATCTCTTCGATGATCGGCGCTGAGGCCACCGCAGCGACGGTTTCGCTGGTGAAGGCACCGACGGTCGTGTTGACGACAAGAGAAATGAAGCCAGCCACAAACGCTCCCCAGAGGAAGGTGTGGATCTTCGAGGACCACGGTTCGGGCTCCAGCCGGTCAAGCCACAGCAGCGGTGGCGCCACAATGAAGAACGTGGTGAGCCCGAGCAAGGTCGGCAATGGGCCTGTGATGAACGCGAACAAGAGCAGCAACAGGCTTGGAACTGCGGCAACCACCACGGGCACCGAGAGAAACGAGGGCAACCGTGGCTTCTTGGTTTCCTCTACCGCTACGCCGACGCCCGTCGGAGCGAGGGTTACCGGCGCGATCCGCGGCTGATCAATGTGTGCGGTCCATTGTTGGCCGTCGTACCATCGCCAATTGCCCTGCCCCCAGGGATCCGCGTACCAGCCCGCTGGTTGGGTGGGCGGTGGTGGAACCCGAGGCGGTGGCGGCTCGGGCATGTTCGCGAAGTTCCCGGGCGGTGGTGGCTGCGCATCATTGGTCACGGCGTCAGTCTCGGCGATTGCTCACGGCACCGCAACCGGGCGCGGTGCGCAGGATTTATTGGACGTTGAATGAGTCGAGCTGAACGCCGCAGGCCTCCATGGCTTCACGGATCGGCTCGAGGACGCCGGGGATGTTCGTGCCAGCTTCGCCGGAACCCAGCGCAATGAGCCCAGCGAGATCGCGGCTCGAGCTGTTCTCGATGAAACACTCGGATTGCTCAAAGGTCATTGGTGACCCCGTCGCAAGTGTGACAGCGAGTTGGCCACGACCTTCTTCTGTTTCCAGCAGCATGTCGATTTCCTCTTGGACTTCAGCAACGACGGGACTTACGTCGTCATCACCGCCGCACGCGCTCAAAACAAGAGCAAAGGCAAAAATCGGTCCAAGAAGTCGACGACTAGTCATCTGTAGATTTTGCCACAGCAATATCCACCTTCCACAGCGGGTCGGTCACACCACCTGCCGACCAGAGACCCACACGCCCGTGATGTCACCTTTTCCGGCGAGGCGAACGAGCTTCTCAAACTGTCGCTCTCGTTGGTCACCACCGGGAACGTGATCGATTCGCTCCATCGAAATGGCAACGGCGTCGAATCTCCTGCCAGGTTCGAGCAAACCGAGCGGCTCACCCAATACCTCCGCTCCTCCCAGCGTCGCCAGATAGAAGGCTGTCGTCGCCGTGATCCGGCTGTCATCAACACCTCGCTCGTCAGGTCCAACGCGCTGGTCGACACCGTTTTCGAGCTGTCGCGACACATCGATCGCACGAGCTGCTTGGCTAATCAGCGAAGGCGATGGACCCCCGGCAATGTCGGTTCCCAAACCGACCACAACGTTGTGGTCGAGAGCACGACGCAACGGGAACACTGCATCGCCGAAATAGATATTGCTCAGCGGGCAGTGGGCAACCCCAGCGCCGACCTGCGAAATGAGATCGAGGTCTGACTCTTCGAGCAGGCATCCATGCGCGAGGACTGCATGCTTGCGCAACAACCCAAACGAATGGAGCGACTTGGTGTCGGTCATCTGATGACGATCCAAGACGTAGCCGTGCTCCCAGTCGTTCTCTGAACAATGGGTCTGGACCAAGTGACCTGACTCGTCTGCCAACTGCCCAAGTGCGGTGAGCAGTTCATCGGTGCACGCCGGAATGAAGCGAGGAGTGATGATGGGCCGGACCAGACCATGGGGGTCCTCCAGTGCCTCGATTGCAGCGATTGAAGACCGGGTTGCGTCGAGCGCTTCCTGCGGTGAGCCATCTCGGTAGTAGTCCGGCGTGCCTTCGGGGTGGTCCATAGCTGTACGTCCAACCCACGCTCGCTGACCATGGGTAATGCATGCCTGCGCGAGTGCGGTCGTAGCATCGACGTGGATCGAGCTGTAGTAGACGGCCGTCGTCGTGCCGTGGGCCAACAAGGTTGGCACCATGTCTTCCCAGATTGTCCGGGCATAGGCGGTGTCGCCACACTTCGACTCTGTCGGAAACGTGTACTCGAACAGCCACTGGTCGAGCGGCACGTCGTATCCAGTTCCCAGTTGTGGCCACTGCGGTGCGTGAATGTGGAGGTCGATAAATCCCGGCACAAGGACCTGATCGGGGCCCAAGGAGATGTCGATATCGCCCGAGTAATCGGCGGATGCAACGATTGCTTCAATCGTGTCACCGTCGACAACGATCACCACATCATCGAGTACCTGGAGCGCCTCAGGCGTCGGCGTCTGCAAGACACTGCATTGGATCGCGAGCATGGTCGCTCATCGTAGATGGATGGCCGAGGTCGGCTTGGATTCGCCGAAAGAGTCTCCGCTTTACGGCTTGCGCTACGGTGCTCGCCGTGAGCGAGCGCCCGCTAACAATGACGAACGATTCGGCACGCATCGTCGTCGACGCCGCCCATGGTGGACGGACATCCTCCATCCAGATTCACGACGTCGAGCTGCTCGTCGATCGCCAGGATGACCCGGTGATGTGGGGGTGCTACCCAATGGTGCCTTTCGCCGGTCGAATCCGTGACGGCAAGTTCAATTTCGATGGCCACCACTACGCGATACCGACGAACTTTGGCGACCATGCAATGCACGGTTACGGGTTCACCAGCGTGTGGACCCAAGTCGATGACACCACGATCGCCTACGACCTGGCTGCCCCTTGGCCTTTCGCCGGTCGGATCGAGCAGAGCTTTGTCCTCGAGGACAACCGTTTCTCGATGACCATGTCGGCCCACGCGCATGTCCGCCAGCCAATCATGCTCGGCTGGCATCCATGGTTTCAAAAGTCGACGACGCTCGGCGACGTCGAGCTGACCTTTGCGCCTGGCGCCATGTACGAACGAGACGACACATCGATCCCCACCGGCGAACGAGTCGAACCGTCGGCTCGACCGTGGGATGACTGCTTCACCGACGTGACCACAAACCCGGCGCTGTCATGGGGAGACCTTCGTGTGGAGCTCGCCTCCGATGCCGACTATTGGGTGGTCTACGACGAACTCGACTATGCAATCTGTGTGGAACCACAGACCGACCCACCAAACGCCGCCAACATCTCTCCCACCGTCCTCGATGAGGGCGACCAACTCACCACTACTTTCTCGCTTGAATGGTGCATGACGTGACCGACTTTTTCACCGACGTACCCAACGGTGTCACCTACGAAGGTCCAGACTCAGACAACTCCTTTGCCTATCGCTGGTACGACAAGGACCCCATGGTCATGGGTAAGAGGATGGAAGACCAGTTGCGCATGGCCGTCTGCTACTAGCACAGCTTCGCTTGGCCAGCCGCCGACATCTTCGATCCAGCGCCGGTCAGTGGTCAACAAGAACTGATCGAAACCATCGTCAACCGCACGATCGAGCGCATCAGCTAGTCGCTTCCTCGAGAACGAAAGATGAGAGGCTGCGGACAGCTGTTCGCAATTCTCGACGCGAGCAACATTCTCCTTCGCTACTGTCGAAATGAATAGTCCCCCCATTTGAGGGGGTTACTCAATCACACCAGTCCATTGGGCTACTCAATTGGATAACGATTTCGGTCGAAGGAGCATCGTGATTAAGCAGCAGAAATCAACTGATGGCGGAACCAAAGTGACGTTCGTGCTCACTCTCGAAGAAGCACCGGACGCGACCTCGGTCGTGGGTGATTTCAACAACTGGGATCCGCTGGCAACACCTATGAAAAAGCGAAGCAACGGCACGCGTTCCGCGTCGATCGTTCTACAGCCAGGCGAGGAATCCTCGTTCAAATACCTCACCGATGGCGGCCATTGGTTTTGTGATAGCGAAGCCGCCATGCGCGACGACGGCAACAGCCTCTGCGCCGGCTAGAGCCCCCAAGGCCGCTAGGCAATTGACCCCTGCGGTAGCGCTGCGTGAATGCCGGGTTGGTCGTGGTCTTCGCGGAGACGTCGGAGTCGGCTGTGGAACTGATCTCGGTCGATCGTGGCGAGACGAAGATGGCGGCGGCCTCCCTCAAGTGAGAAAGCGGAACGGCCGTGCAGAACGCGCTGGTTGTCGTAGACGATTGCTTGGCCCGGCTGTAGCCGAAGCTGCACGGCTCGGCTCGGGTCGTTGACCATCTTGGCGAAGGTGATGAACGCCTCGTAGTAGCGACCCATGATCATGGGGTCGAGGTCTAGTGGGGCCATCGACCGCTCGTGGAATCGAATACCGCACACCTGATGATCTCGATCGAGAGAGATGATTGGCGCATAGGCAAGGAGGTGGACGTCTTCACCTTGGTCGACGGTTTCGGTCCGGTGGCGAATGAACGGCACGGGAGTTTCCGACAGCAGGTCGAACGCGTCGGGGTCGTCATCTCGAAGATCCTCGGCGATCGCAAACCCATCGACCAGGAGCGAATCACCGCCGTTGGCCGCGCCTTCGATGCAATGGAGAAACGAGCAGCCACTCGGTGTGTACCGATAGGGGTCGTCGGTGTGTGGATCGAGAGCCAGTCCACTCTGAGAGAGCTCCCACACGTCGGGTTCGACCACGATGTCGAACAGGCGGCCGAAGTCGGTTTCGCGCACTCGGCCGATCAGCGCCGCGAGCGCTTCGCTGCCCTCCATGCCGAGGGGCACGTCTTCGACCAACGCCACTCCCCATTGGTCCACCGCATCGAGCACGTCCAGATGACCCGTCGAGCCAGGCTCAGGCATCGGGAAGGTCGGCAGAGTCTCGCCCGCCCGAAAGACCGAACGGTGCTCGAGACGACGACGGTCGGGCGCTTCTGTCGAATGCGTTCGTAGCCAATCAAAGTCGAACACCGAGGTGTGCCCATCGCTGAATTCGATCTCGAGGTCGCCGTCATCATTAGGACCCGCGTCGACGACAACTAGATCGGGGTCGAGGTCGACAACGGAAAAGGTGCGCAGCGCCGTCCGCTTCTCGCCACCGGTCGGGCAGTTGTCTCGTAACCACAGCGCATGGAACCGACTGCGGGCGCCATCTGACCAACGCAGCTGCACACCATCGTTGGTTACTTCGACAGTCGATGCCGCAGTTTCAAATTCCATAGCGCGCAGCGTAAACCCCGCGCGCGAACCAAGCCCAACCAGCTCCTACGCGCCGCCGGATCCGTACAAACCAAAGGCCTCGGATTGTTCGTCGCTGAGGTGGTAGCTCTCGTCGTCGTTAGGAAATGCGCCCGACCGCACGTCGGCGGCGTACTCCGACAACGCGTCGACCGTGGCGGTCTTGAGATCCGCGTACCGACGGACAAATTTTGGAACGAACCGATCTTCGATGCCGAGGACGTCGTGATACACGAGCACCTGTCCATCACAGTGCGGACCTGCACCGATACCGATCGTTGGTATATCGAGAGCATCGGTGATCGCTTCGGCCACCTTCACCGGAATCCCCTCCAACACGATGGAGAAGCAGCCTGCGTGCTGGAGTGCCTTCGCGTCTTCGATGAGCTCGAGTGCTGCCTCCGCTTGACGGCCCTGCACCTTGAACCCGCCCATGGCGTGCACCGACTGTGGGGTGAGGCCGATGTGGCCCATCACCGGGATCTCTGCGTCGATGAGCGCCTCGACCATGGCCAGACGCTTGCGGCCACCTTCGAGCTTCACGCATTGCGCGCCAGCCCGGATCAACGTTGCTGCATTGCGAACCGTTTCCTCGACAGACACATGGAAACTCATCCACGGAAGGTCGGCCACGATCAAACAATTCGGATTTGCCCGAGCGACCGCCCGGGTGTGATGTGCGATGTCATCGACGGTCACTTGGAGTGTGTCGTCGTACCCAAGGACGACCATGGCAACCGAATCGCCAACGAGGATCATGTCGATCCCTGCATCACTCGCCGCTCGTGCACCAGGTGCGTCATAGGCGGTGAGCATCACCAAGGCATCGTCACCGGCGGAACGTTTGCGCGCCGAGATCTTTGGAACCGTAATTTTCGAACCGCTGGCCTTAGCCATAGTGGTAACTCCTTCGCCGTCCAGTGCACAGGGGCTACCGGCAGCGTTATGCATTCTAACGGTCAAACCACCCCGCGAATCAAGAGGGCTCTGCCGCGCCCTTACACAATCGGGTTTGTTCGCATCAGATGGTTCCACCGACATGACGTGCATACCTCAACGTCATATCCGGTAAAGCTCCCCTGGTAGCTACGCACTCGTTCGAGATCGGCAGCGGTCACAATGCAACGGCCAGACGCTGGCAACCGAGGCCCAAACACATACAGAACCTCGACCAACTTCTGCTCGTGACAAATCGGGCACGGGGTCTCGATTGGGGTCCCGCATTCTCGGGCATTGCGCATGAGTTCGCGCTGCGCATCGCAGACTTCTGAGCGGGTCGCTTCCCCACTCTTGTACGCGAAAATCGTTCGTTCGCGAGCAAGACGAAAGTCGATCGAGCCCCCAGCACTGTTCGCGTATGCCTGAACCATCGCTATGTCACCGCACTTGGCCATGCCAGTCGACTCATGATGTTTACGGTAGCTGCAAAGTACAGTCGCGAATATGCAGTCATGGAACCGTTACACCACCGCAGGCCCCAGTGGAGCTGGACGACCAGATTCCTATGTCGAACTCGGCCCCGACCACAGCGATGGTCTCGACCGTCGACTCCTTGGTGATCTCTCCGGAATGCGTGTGCTCGACCTTGGTTGTGGCGCCGGTCGTTCCGCGGTTGCCATGGCGCGTCAAGGCGCTCGCGTGGTTGCCATCGATCCTGATGAAATCGAAGTCGAACGCACTCGCACTGCTGCCGATGTCGCCGAGGTCCACGTCGAAGCCCACCACGGTGATATCGCCGAGCTTGCCTTTCTGCCAGCCGACGCGTTCGATGCCGTGCTCGCCATCCACTCACTCGCAGCTGCCGAGGACATCAGCCGAATTTTTCGCCAGACCCATCGACTACTTCGCGCAGATCGCCCAATGGTGTTGACGCTTCCTCATCCGGCATCGATGCTCTCCAACCCCGATCAGCCCGCCACCATCGTGCGCGGCTACGGCAGCGGCGAGCCACTCGGTGAAAACGAGTTTGTTACCTATCCACACAGCATTGGACAGGTCTTCACGCAGTTCACGCGAGCAAACTTTCGTGTTGACACCATGATCGAGCCCGATAGCGACATGTCGCTGCCCTCATCGCTCATCGTGCGGGCACGAAAAATCGGTAGTTAGCGTTGCCGCTGCTGGACCGATGGTTCCGTCCTAAACGAAATAGGAACTAGCCACACTGTTATCCCCATGTTGTGGATAACTACTGTGGGTTACCCGTTTGGGTGATTATCGGTTCCGCTTGTATCGCTCTAGCAGGTGCGCCACTTCAGCTTCGCGGCTCAGCGGGCCCTCTTCGAAACGACGTTGGCGCAAGACTCCAAGCGCCGCACCGACTTCAGGGCCAGCTTCGATCCCAAGAATTTCCATCACCGACTCACCATCGAGCTCCGGTGAAAGATCGGAAAGGTCTTCGCTTTGATCGAGTTCACGAAACTGCATACCCAAAGCACGATCCTCGACACCCAAGACTCCGACCACGTCTATCAACAGAGGTAAGGATCCGTATCCAATCCGATCGACCAAGCGGCGTATGGTTGGCTCATCAAAGGCCTGGTCTCCCTCTCGAACCAGATCGAGACCTGCGAGAACGAGACGCATCGACCGAGCCTCAACGTTGGAGTACCGAAGCGTCTCCAACTGCACGGCGCGACTCGACGGTGGACAGTGACTGAAGGTCACGGCCCGCCGTAGGTCTACGTCGACTGCCGAACGATCGAGCTCAACCCCAAGCTGCTCAAGCTCATTGGTTTCGATGGATTCAGCGACATAGAGCCACCCGCCGACCTCGTTTAAGAATTCGAGACCACTCGAGGGTTCCGTCGCCATAAGCAATTTGTCGAATTCGTCGCGCACCCGTTCCGTCGACACGATTCGCATCCGATCGATCAACTTTTTCGCCGCAGTCTTCAGGCCCTCATCGACAGACAAGCCGTATCGCGCAATAAAGCGAGCCGCACGCAAGATCCGCAACGGATCATCCTGGAAGGAAATCTCGGGGTCCATTGGTGTGCGAAGCAAGCGCTGCTCTAAGTGCTTGGCACCATTGAAAGGATCGATCAGTTCCGTGTCGGCTGCTTTCCGAGCGACTCGGATCGCCATGGCATTGATCGTGAAGTCGCGCCGTGAAAGGTCGAGCTCGATATCATCGCCGAAGACGACCTCGGGTTTGCGAGACCCGTCGCCATAGGACTCCGCCCGATGTGTGGTGATCTCAATTGGGCGCTCATTCAAGCGGCAACCAATCGTCCCAAAGCGTTCGCCTTGTGCCCACACCGCATCAGCAAAGGGCCGGACTAGTTCCTTTATTTCGAGGGGACGAGCATCGGTCGTTAGATCGAAATCGAGTGCCTCAATAGGCACTCCAAGATGGAGATCTCGGACGATCCCACCGACCAGGTAGAGAGCCTTGCCAGCCTCCTCAAAGGCGTCGATCAGCGGCGCGATCTCATCGAGGACTCCCTGGCTCATTTCGTGCACGCCGCAAAGGCTACGTGAACCTTGAGTAACCTCGGCGTATGTTGCTGGATCGTTTACACCGACCAGTCCGCGGCGTCAGGCTGGTTCACCGCTCGCCGAACCAACCCGATGAACCCGCGCGCGTCCAAATAGTTCCGCTGCGAAAATTGGACCGTAGCGAAGTTGAACGAGTGATGGCGCAGCTCGCTGATACGCCGGGTTATGTCGTTACCGCGGCACTTTCGAGCCGAGAGCAAGAACCTTTTCTCGCCGCCGGATTTACCCCGCGCGAGTCGCTCTATTTGCTCAAGCATGACCTCGAGAACATCGCGAGACCAAAGGGTCCATGCATCATTCGCAACGCGAGACGCAGTGACTTAGGCCGGGTCTTGGAAATCGATCGACAAGGGTTCGATGACTTTTGGGTCTTCGATCGTGATGCCTTGATCGCTGCTCGCCGGGCCACGCCGAAAAATCGGTATGTGGTCGCGACCCTCGATCAACAGATCGTCGGCTACGCCGTCTCGGGCCACGCCGGAATGACCAGCTTTCTCCAACGGCTCGGCGTCGCCACAGAGGCTCGGCGTCAAGGAGTTGGGAGCCAACTCATCCTCGACGCGTTGCTCTGGGCCCAAAAGGTCAGTGGCCTCGCAATGTTCGTGAATACCCAAGAGATCAACACCACAGCGCTTCAGGTGTACGAGCGCCATGGATTTGGTCTCGACGACGAACGACTCACGGTCTTGGAGTGGCAGCGATGAAGGCACGCCGCAGCTCTTTGCGCGCTTTCCTAGCGCTCTGCGTCATCGCGCTGGTTGGTATGAGCGGCTCCTCCATGCTCACGGCACAGTCCTTGGGATCTTTCGAGCTCGTGGCACAGAGTTCCTGGGTAGACCAAGGCGGTATCTTCAACGCCCAGGTTCGCGTTGCCGGAGCCGACGCTGACTCGACGGTCATGTTCGAGGTACTCGCACCATGGGAAGACCGGGGAGCGTTTCTCACTGCCGATACCTCCGGAGCCGAAACGCTTCTGACCGTCGGTCCAATCGTGCTTTCGGAGGTGCAGGACACCAGCAATGAGGTCATTGGCCTCGAGGTCGAGGTTGGTCGCCAAAGCACGACTCCGGCTCCCCCACAAAATGATGAGAGCGACGATGTCTCCAATGCAGCTCCCCGCCTGATCACCAACGGCGAACCCGCCGTCTATCCACTTGTGGCATCGTTGCTCACCGCAGATGGTGAGGTCATCGACAGTTTCGTCTCGTCGATCATCCATCTGCCCCGCCGTCCGGTTCGATCAACCTTGGCGACCTCGCTGATCCTTGAGTCGCCTATCGGCAACTCGATCGATACCGACGGCGCGAGCACGCTGACCACCGATGAGATTGCCGAGCTCTTGATCCTGGTGGAAGCCATCGCCCAACACCCCAACGACAACGTCTCGCTGTCGATCACCGGCGAGACATTACTCTCACTGCAACGCACCGAGTCTCCTGAGGCAACCGAGATCCTCGAGATGATCGGCAATGGATTTTCTGCTGATCAACTCTTGCCCGAACCCTTTACCCAACTCGAAGAGCAAGCATGGATCGACGCCGGGCTCACAAACGAACTTGTCGACCTCTATGCGCGAAGTGCGCAAGCAACCGCTGAACTCACCGGTATTGAACCGAACGGTTCCGTGGTGGTTCTCGATTCCACCGTGACCAGTGCCGGACTTGCTGAACTTCAGAGCCTCGGAGTGGAGGGGATTGTCGCCGACCCCGGAGTATTCGAACCGGTCGACCCCGTCTTCTTCCCAGAATCGCTCACCACTCGATTCCTCGTACCGGCGCCAGACATCGATCCTCTGCCTGCAATGGCCTTCGACAACGACCTGGCAAATCACTTCGTCGCGGGTAACGGAGCGGTGATCGACGCTAACCGCATGCTTGCCGATCTGACGCTCCTCTCGTTTCAATATCCCGACACCTCTCAGGGTGCATTTGTGCGTCCGCCAGCGGATTGGCTTCCCGATGCCACCTTCCTCAATGTCCTTCTGAGTGGACTCGAACGAATCCCGTCGATCAACAGCACGTCACCCGAGCAAGTGCTGGCGATCACCTCGTTCACCCCGGCACGTGGCATCGACTCACTTAGCCCACCGTTGCAACGTGAGCTACAACCCGAACAGGCCCCCGACGATCTTCGTGCCTATCGCACCGAGTTCAGCCAAGCCCAAGCGACTATCGAAGCCTGGAGCACAGTTATTGCGAGTAACACCGAAGACGTCGGTCGTCTGAACGAGTTATTGGAGCTAAGTACCAGCAGCGACCACGACGACACAGATCGCAATGCCTACATCGACCAGATCTACAGCATTATCGACACCCAACGAATCGATTCGATCACCACACCCCCGACCGAAACCATCACGTTGACGGGCCGCCGATCAGACGTTCCAATCCTGATCGACAACAATCTTGATTCAGACACGGCCGTCCTTTTGCTTCTCGATAGCGAGAAACTCGACTTCCCCGAAGGCCGCGAAATCGACGCTGTCCTCACACCAGGATCGAACCGAATAGAGGTACCGATCGAAGCGCGCGGCTCTGGTGACTCCCCGATTCGTATTCAGGTCTTTAGCCCGGATCGCTCGATCCTGCTCGGCTCATCGGAGATCGTTGTTCGACTACTGGCATTTTCTGGTGTTGGGGTGCTCATCGGCGGCGTAGCAATCCTTGTTTTGCTTGGGTGGTGGTTGCGGCACCTCCGATCAGCTCGCGGTACAGTCAAGGATTCCACCGCCAATCCGGACTCTAAAGATTCCGGAGAACTCATCGGAGTCTGAAGGACATGACGATTCGAATCGTGACGGACAGCGCATGCGACCTTTCCGACGAGGAACTCGAACACTGGGGAATCGGCATGGTTCCCCTCTCCATCCGATTCGGCGAGGAAGAGTTCACCGACCGCACCGAACTCAGTACCGACGAGTTTTACCGACGCTTGGGAGCATCGGAAGTTCTGCCCGAGACCGCCGCTCCTTCCCCCGGCGCCTTCGTCGAAATGTTCAACGCAATGCACGCCGATGGCGCCACAGGTGTGGTGTGCATCAACCTGTCCGAAGCCCTCTCGGCAACCATCCAATCGGCACGAACCGCAGCAGCTGCCGATGAGGTGACCATCGACGTTCGAGTCGTCAACTCCGCGCAACTAACCGGCGGTCTCGGATCGATCGTGCTGGCCGCTGCCGAAGCTGGCCGAAACGGTGCCAGTGCCGATGACATCGTGGCGTTGGCCGAGGATCTGAGTAAGCGAACACAAGTATTCGCCACGCTCGACACCCTGGAGAACTTGAAGAAGGGGGGCCGCATCGGTGGAGCACAAGCAGCCTTCGGCGCAATGTTGTCGATCAAGCCACTCCTCGATCTCTCAACTGGAGAGGTGGTGGCCGCCGGCCGCCAGCGCACACGTAAGCGATCATTGGAGTGGGTGCGCCAACAACTGATCGATGCTGGCAATGATGTATCAAACCTCGCCATCCTCCATTCCAATGCCACCGACATCGACGACTTCATGCAATCGGTGGCCGATATTCCAAGCGTCGCTCAGGCTCGAACCAACGTCATTGGTGCAGTGATTGGCACCCATGGAGGCCCGGGCATCATCGGTATCACGTACCAGTCCGCGAAGTGAGCTGATCTCCACAGTGCCCACCCGACCAGTAGCGTTCATTTCGCTATGGCCCACACTCCCCCAGACCTCCGTATGAAGCGGCCCCGTCTTGGCGACCGCTACGAAATGGTTGTCCGTCGCGGCAGCGGAGGGATGGCCGAAGTATGGGAAGGCGTCGACCACAACCTCGGTCGCAAGGTCGCCATCAAAGTTCTCCACGGACATCTCGCCGAAAACCATTCGATTCTCAACCGCTTTCGTAGCGAAGCCCAAGCAGCTGCACGATTGACCCACCCGGGGATCGTCGCCATCTACGACACGGTCACTACCGACGACACCGATGCGATCATCATGGAATTGGTTGAGGGACGCGACCTTCGCACGCTGCTCGACGAGCGCCCAACCCTCGCCCTCACCGATGCGGCCGAGGTAGGAGTCCAATTGGCGGCTGCGCTCGGGCACGCACATCAGCACGGCATCATCCATCGCGATGTAAAGCCAGCCAACATTCTCGTTCGACCAGACCGTCGGGTGAAGCTGTCAGATTTCGGCATCGCCAAAGCGCTCGACCAAACAAGCCACACCGAATCGGGTTCCTTGGTCGGCACGGTGAAGTACTTGGCTCCAGAACAGATCGAGGGCCACACCGCCGATGCACGAACTGATCTGTATTCACTGACCACTCTGCTCTACGAAATGTTGTGCGGCGAGGTCCCCTTCGCGGCAAGCGACCTCGCCACCGCAATGAAGCGCGTCCAGGTCGATCCCCCATCGGTGCACGCGCTACGCCCCGACCTTCCCGCTGCATTCGAACGCTTTTTGCTTCGTGGGCTCGCACGAAACCCCAACGACCGGTACCCCGATGCCCAGGCTTGGTCTACCGCACTCACCCAGAGCATCAACGAAGACCTAACCGTCGTTAACAGAGCACCATCGACCCCTCCTACCCAATCAGCCTCAGCCCAATCGATTCCCGTTCGACCCCCAAAACCGCAGGAAAGACGACCACCGCTGGCTTCGCCTTCCAATGCGCCCGTTTCGCCGGCACCAACTCCTGCGGCTACGAGGTCCAGTGGACGCGACACACCCCGTCGGTCCCCGGCCAAGGCCGATCCCGCAGTTGCCAAGCATCATCGGCGAAACCGGGGACGACTGGCGATCATCGGCCCATTGATCGCCTTTGCACTGGTCGCAGCAGCGGTCATCACCGTGTGGCTGTTGCTCATGGGTTCCACCACGGCGGTTGATTCAGCCGACGATACGACCGAGACGGTTCCCGAAGAGTCCGTCGACACGGTTGAAGAGACCGACGATTCCACCACAACAGTTCCAGAGAACGACGCCGCGGAGACGACCGCAACCACCGCTGCCATCGAAGGCGCTCCCTCTGCCGATGTCACGCCCGAGACGGTTGTCGAAACCACGACCACCACAGCCCCGGTAGCGAACTTCGTCGCCGGTCAACGAGCCATCGCCTTTGATCCCTTTGGGGGTGATGGTGAACATGACGACCTGGCACCGCGAGCAATCGACGGCGACGTATCTACGTTCTGGAACACCCAGTCCTATCGGACTCGGGAGTTTGGCAACATCAAAGATGGCGTAGGGCTCATCATCGAATTCGAGCAGCCGCGGTCCTTCACCGAAATTTCCGTGATGACCGATCGCCTCGGCTGGGCGGCACGGGTGTATCAGTCGAACGCGATGCCCGCCGATCTCGACGGTTGGGGAGCACCGATTGCCGAGTTCACCAATCTCAGCCTCGAAAACAATCTGGATCTTCCCGACGGCGAAACCATGTCCTTGCTGTTGTGGGTCACCGATTTAGGTGTCGACTCTGAGCAGAGTCCGGAGGACTACGATGCCCAGGTGGCAGCAGGTGGCTTCGATCAACGACTCGTGGTCAACGAGATCGTCGTGGGATAAATGCAGACTCTCGCGGACGATGCTGACCTGATCCGCGCTGCACAGCGTGGAGATATGGCATCGCTGGAGATTCTGCTCGACCGACACCATGATCGGTTGCGCGCGGTGTGTGCGAAGGTGGTCGGCCGTGGAGCTGATGCCGATGACGCCACCCAGATGGCACTGATCGCCATAGTCAAGAACCTTGATCGTTTCGATGGCCGAGCTCAATTCACGACTTGGTCGTATCGGATTGCTACAAACGCAGCGATCGATGAGTTCCGTAAGCGGCAACGACGAGGCGCGACGTCGATCGATGATGACGACGGCCATCTGCAGATCGCAGCGGGCGGCAATCTCGGCGAGGCAACGACGGCTCGGCTCGTAGTAAACGAAGCTCTCGATCAGCTTCCTGAGGACTTTCGCGTCCCCGTAATCTTGCGAGATCTTGGCGGTCTGGATTATGAACAAATCAGCGAAGTGTTGGAGATCGCGCCAGGAACCGTACGGTCGAGAATTGCGCGCGGCCGCGCAAAGTTGGCAGATGTCATCGGCGATGTGACCAATGGCGGGAACCATCCGGGCTCGACGGGCGTACAAGGAAACGACCATGAGTAACGAACGCTTCGACGAGGACCTCCTGTCGGCCATCATCGATGGTGAGGCTGACGAAGCTACGGTCGCGGACGCGTACGCAGACCCCGCCACCGCTCAGCGTCTCGAAAATCTGCAAACCGTGATCGATCTCGTTGGAGAAGAACCACCAGCGGCAACGCCTGAGCGTCGTCAGCAGTCGATCGCCGCCGCGCTCGCTGCCGCTACCCCTGCTCCCGAGGTCACCTCACTTACTGCAGAGCGTGCTGCTCGACGCGGCGGGATGGGCCGCACACTTCTCACGGCGGCTGCGGCAATCGTGTTCATTTTGGTCCTCATCCCCGTTGTGGCCGGCCTGCGAAGCGGCGGCTCCGACACCGCTTCAGAGGCGGTGGCCGACGTTGCGGAGAGAGCAACGAGCGCTGACGCGGCCGACAGCGTGGACGATGCAGTAGGCAACGATGCAGGCGACGAAGCCATGGAAGACGACGAAGCCATGGAAGATGATGAGGAGGCGGCCGAGGATGATTCGGGCCCCGCTACCCTGCCGCCCGTCAGCGCCTCAGACGACGACGATGCAGACGATGTAGACGCCGCTGGCCCAGAAGCAGCCGACGCCGAGGAAGAGTTCGCCCCCGCGCCATTCAATGGAGACGAGCCAAGCCTCGCGGAACGACTCGCCGAGACCCCACCGGCCGTACCGGTCGCTAACTCGTTGAATGGCATCGACGATCTCATCACATTTGGATCGGTCTCTCCGGAGTACAACCTCGATGAACTTCTTGAAGTCGGGGTCAATCCCCAATGCCTCGCCGACGTCGACCTATCCGCGATGTTTGACGCGGTATTGCTCGATGCCGATGGCTCCGAACCAGCCCGCCTCGTAATCGTCGAATTCGTGTCTGATGGCACGACTCGGTTCCTCGATTCAGAGGACTGCGCGTTACTTGGCTAGGCTGAGCTGCCTATGTCCCTGACAAGCGACGACACCCCCGACTGGCCTCAGCAAGCAACCGAGACGATCGTCGACTTTGTCGACAACGTCAAGCACAAGACCACCGAGCCGGCGACAAAGGTCGTTCGAGCTGTGGTTTATGGAATTGCAATCGTCCTTCTTGGTGTTCCTGCTCTGATCATGCTGTTAGTGGGCATTGTTCACGGACTCAATCAGGTCGCCACCGGTGTGCTCGATTTGGGTGTGTGGCTGGTGTACCTCGTCCTCGGGGTGATCTTCACTATCGTCGGAGCTGTGCTCTGGCGTAAACGCGTCGCCTAGTCCTCCATACTTCGGGGGAACCGGCAGCACCTTCCCACATCGCAAAGTAAGGAACCCCTCATGGCCGACAACGTTCAGAACGTCGTGATCATTGGTTCAGGCCCTGCTGGCCTGACCGCTGCTGTCTACGCGGCTCGAGCATCGCTTGAGCCACTCGTCCTCGAAGGCGAACCATCGTCGACCAGTGACCAGCCCGGTGGACAGCTGATGTTGACCACCGACGTCGAGAACTTCCCCGGCTTTCCCGAAGGAATTATGGGTCCCGAGCTCATGATGAACTTCCGTACCCAGGCAGCACGTTTTGGTGCAGAGATCCAAACGGTCAAGGCATCCAAGGTCGACTTCTCCGAGCGACCATTCAAGATCTGGGTCGGCGACCCTGAAGCTAGCGAACCTACACATCTCGCAAAGTCGGTAATCGTGTCGACCGGTGCGCAGTCTCTGATGTTGAACCTTGATCGTGAAACCGAGTTGATCGGCCACGGCGTTTCCACCTGCGCAACCTGCGATGGCTTCTTCTTCCGTGACCATGAGATCGCCGTGGTCGGTGGCGGCGACTCAGCTCTTGAAGAAGCGAGCTTCCTGACCAAGTTCGCATCCAAGGTGTACGTCGTTGTGCGACGCGACGAGCTCCGCGCATCACAGATCATGCAAGATCGGGCCCACGCCAATCCCAAGATCGAATTCGTCTGGAACACCGAGGTGGTCGAGTACCTCGGCGACTCCAAGTTGGCTGGAGTCAAGACCAAGAGCACCGTCGATGATTCAATGTCGGAGCTTCCGGTAACCGGGCTCTTCATCGCGATTGGGCACAAGCCAAATACCGGTCTCTTCGAAGGTCAGCTCGACATGAAGGACAACGGCTACCTGCTCACCACCCCAGGACGAACAGCCACCAACATTGAAGGTGTGTTCGCATCCGGCGATGTGCAAGACGACTACTACCGACAGGCCATCACCGCTGCTGGATCAGGCTGCGCTGCTGCGCTCGAAGCCGAACGTTGGCTTGAGGATCAGGGCGAACACTAAGAGTCCGGGGAATGCGCGGGGCCAGCGAGTAGTTTCTTTTTTGGAACGCAAGTAGAAACGAGATTGCCTGATGGCTTCCGAAAACGTCCTCAACCTGGATGATTCCAGCTTTTCCGACACGATTACCGCTGATGGCGAGCCCGTGCTCGTCGACTTCTGGGCTGAATGGTGCGGCCCATGCAAGATGATCGCCCCAATCCTCGACGAGATCGCCGACGAACAAGTGGGCACCGTCAAAATCGCGAAGGTCAACATCGATGACGCTTCTGGAACGGCCCTCAAGTACGAGGTAATGAGCATTCCAACGATGATCCTTTTCAAGGACGGCGAGCCCGTGAAGAAGATCGTCGGCGCAAAGCCCAAGGACGCGATCATGCAAGAAATCGCCGACTTCATCTAATTTCCCGGGCTTCTCCCTCCAGCCTTCACAATCCGAGCCTTCGGCTCTCGATGCTCGGCTGCTAGCCGGAGGCCCCTTTTCGCCCGACCGGCGGAGCCGGATCGGGCTACCGGATAGATTTCCCTACAGCTCGCAATACGCCGCTTTGTATTTTGTACGAGGCGGCGTTTGCGCGTCACCGGCCGACGGGCACAGACCAGTAGGGTAAGCAGATGGACGACACCCCTCGCCCGAGACTCCAACGCGGCGATGTAGGACCCGACGTTGTCGAGCTACACAAGCTTCTGACGATCGCCGGCTACCGAATTGAATCCGTCCACCTCGACCGCTTCAACGGCATCACACACGATGCCGTGTCGGCATTCCAACGACGCCGTGGTCTCGAGGCCACCGGCTTGGTCGGTGGCGAAACCTGGCGATCGCTCTATGAGGCCGGACACAACTTTGGAGAACGCCTTCTGTGTCGTCGCACCCCCATGATGCGGGGAGACGATGTTGCCGAGCTCCAGCTATTTCTTGGAAGCCTGGGCTTTGATACTGGCTGGATAGACGGGATCTTCGGACCCGAGACCGAGGACGCTGTTGCGGACTTCCAACGAAACGCGGGTCTTCCCGTTGATGGCGTTGCCGGCCCCACCACCATCGACACCTTGACCCGTCTTCGGCTTTCCGCAAACGCCGCCCGGCCCGTGGCATCGGTTCGTGAGCTCGAGAAGCTTCGCGATGGAGCCGAGGGCCTCGTTGGCCGGCGAATCGTGGTTGGTGATCTTGGCCAGTCGCCCGGCCTTGCTGCCGAGATCGGCGCCAAGCTTCGAGGTGAAGGGGCGCGAGTGCTGCTGTTGCACCACCGGGACGGATCAACCCACGCACGCGCAGCAAACCAGTTCGATGCCGAGGTGTACCTCGGCATCATTGGCGTCGACGATGAGACCTGCAGCGCATCGTTTTACGAAACCGAGTCCTTCTCCAGCTACGGAGGACGCGATATCGCCAACCTCGCCACCGATACCCTCTCGCTTGCCTTGCGCATCCCAGGACAAGCAATCGGCGCAGCGTCACCGGTCCTACGCCAGACGCGAATGCCTGCGGTGGTCTTTCGCCTCGGACCTCAAATCGAACTTGAAGACGTGAGCACGGCAATCGCCAACGGAATCCACGAAGCCATGCTTCAGTGGATCACCAATCTCGAACAAGAATAGTCGCTGATTACCCGTTATCGAACATATGTTCGAATCTATGTGGCGATGATTCGATAGATCCGCTCGAGGTCATCAAGATCGGCGTAGTCGATCATGATTTTGCCCTTCTTGGCACCAAGACTGACCCCTACACGGGTGTCGAGGCGCTCCGAAAGCAACCGCTCAAGCTCGAGAGCCGCCGGAGGTCGGGTCTCCCCTACCGATCGCTTCTTTCCACTCGGCGCAGCACCGGATTCGTCAGAATCGGTGTCGTCATCCTCATCGAGAACGTCGCCTCTAAGGATCTGCTCGAGCTCTCGGACGGTCAACTGTTCATCAACACACCGTTGCGCCAACTCCAGTTGCTGGGCTTCATCCTCACAACCAAGGATTGTGCGTGCGTGGCCAGCACTCAGTCGACCATCGCCCACAAAGAGCTGCACATCCATCGGCAGCGCGAGTAGACGCAAGGTGTTGGCCACCGCGGAACGGGACTTCCCCATCCGCTTTGCGATCTTGGCTTGCGTGAATTGGAAATCATCCACAAGCTGCTGATACGCGGCAGCTTCTTCAAGCGCGTTCAGATCTTGACGATGCAGATTCTCTACGAGGGCCTGCTCCAAAGAGGCTGTGTCGTCGGCTTCACGTACGATCACCGGCACGTCTTGCAAACCAGCTCGCTTCGCGGCACGCCATCGGCGCTCGCCAGCGATCAGTTCGTAGCTGTCGCCATCTCGACGGACGAGCAACGGTTGTAGTACACCCAATTCGCGAACGGAGTTGGTCAGCGAATCGAGGGTCTCTTCATCAAAGTGCTCGCGAGGTTGATATTGGTTCGCTCGGATCGAAGATACAGCGATTGTTTGAAAGGTCGCATCTGGATCGTCGGTGACATCAGATGGAATCAAGGCTCCCAAGCCTCGGCCTAGACCACTTGGTCGATTCATTCTTCTTCTCCTTGCTCACTCGTTGTCTCTTCATCCGATGAAGTCTCCGAAGGGGACTCCTGATCGAGATCAAGCTCATTTCCCATGACCTCGTTGGCGAGATCGCGATAGGCCTGTGCGCCGCGATTATCCGGATCGAACACCGTTATCGGCTGACCATACGATGGCGCCTCCGACAACCGCACAACTCGCGGAATAACAATCTTGCACACCTTGTCACCGAAGTGATTGCGAACCTCATCTACAACTTGTCCCGCCAACTTTGTCCGTGCGTCGTACATCACAAGGACGATGGTGGAGATGTACAAGTCCTGATTCAGACTCTTGCGCACCAGGTCGACATTTCGTACAAGCTGCCCCACACCTTCGAGCGCGTAGTACTCGCACTGAATCGGAACAAGCACTTCGGTCGCTGCCACGAGTGCGTTGATGGTGAGAAGCCCCAAAGAAGGCGGACAGTCGATAAAGACAAAATCATAGTCATCGATGATCGGTGCGAGAGCATCGATGAGACGACGCTCACGATTGAAGCCTGGGACTAATTCGATCTCGGCACCAGCCAAATCCAAGCTTGAGGGCGCAACAAACAACCCCTCAACGTCTGCAGCCGGTTCAAGTGTGTCTTCCAGGGGAGTATCACCAAGCAGAACGTCATACATGTTCTTCTCAATGGCTCTGGGGTTGATACCGAGTCCCGTACTCGCATTGGCCTGCGGGTCTAGGTCGATTAGCAACACCCGATTGCCCATTTCGGCGAGCGCTGCACCCAAATTCACTGTCGTGGTGGTCTTGCCGACCCCGCCTTTTTGGTTTGCAATTGCGATCACACGCGTGTTGCTTGCCGTTGTTTCTGCCTCAGTCATATCCTCAGTCACCGTAGTACCTCATGGCCACACGATGGTGTCATCTACAACATTTCTTGACAATAGGAACAATGGCCCCATACATCCCCATTGTTTCACGTGAAACATCTTCAGACCGTGGTGAAGTAGTGAAAGTGGTGAAGGAGTGACAGTTTTGAAGGGGTGCGGTGTGTTTCACGTGAAACATCGCCTCACCCTCTAGGTCGCCGTTAGAACAGGGGCTTCTTTCGAGCCCCTTTCCGAGGAAGGTCTGCGAGTTCGTCGTCATTTCGTTCAAATCGGAGGTACCGGCCGGCTTCCGTGGTCCACTCCTCACGCCGCACCAGTCCCGTCGACGCTTCTACATCGTCGCTTGGCCAACGATCATCGCTGTCGGCATCAAAGGGTTCGCTGGTGAGAAGACTTCCACCATTGCGAAGAAACCCCGTGGCGCACTCTGCGGTATCACTCGGTGGACCAAAGGATCGGGCGGTTACCCAATCGACCGAACCGCGTAGAGATGAGCGTGCAGCTTCTGTCGCATCGCCGACAAAGATGTCGACGCGGTCATCAAGTCCGAGACGCTTCACTGCACGACGCAGGAGATCCGTACGTCCCGACCGACGCTCCACCAATGTCCAGGTACTCTTCGGACATGCATCAGCCAGAATAAGGCCCGGAATCCCAACACCGCTTCCGAGGTCCACTGCATGTCCTTCGAACTCCTGCACTTCGGTCAAAAATGCAAGGAACCCCATGGCGTGACTGCCATGGGGTTCACTTGGTAGACCGATCTGACCTGCTCGAATACCTTCTTGCAGGATCTCGTCGACTGGGCGCATAGGCCTTAGTTTAGGCGACGGGACGGATGACGACCCTCCTGCGAGGTTCTTGTCCTTCAGAGCCTGTTTCGACACCTTCGATGTCGTTGATTGCATCGTGCACGACCTTACGATCAGCAGGACCCATGGGCTCAAGCAGCTTCTCGTTTCCAGACTCTGCAACTTCACGAGCCAGGTTCTGAGCGAAATCGCCAAGCGCAGCCGCACGGCGAGCACGGTAGCCGGCTACGTCAACTCGGAGTCGATCTGTCTTGGCTCCTTCGGCGTTGCGCTGCACAACCGTGCGAGTCAATTCCTGCAAGGCACTCAACGTGTTGCCCTTTGGGCCAACGAGAAGACCGAGTTCTTCACCCGAAACTGCCATCTCGATAGCGCCATCGTCTGCAGCTTCGGCAACAACTGCCACCGAACCGGTCATCTCGAAGGAGCTCAGAACGCCCTCAAGGAAACCGGTCGCTACCTTCTCCTGCTCTTCTCTACTTATGGTTGCTTCCACTGTTTCCTTCTTCCCCGATGATTTCGCTGCAGCAGCTCCTGCTGCTACAGCTTTACCCGATTCGTGTGATTGCTTCTTCTGTTGTCCCCCACGACTACCGCCCTGAGATCCCTTGCTGTTTCCAGAGTTCCGGTTGTCGCTCTTTGGTGCACTCTTATTGCTCTTCGATCCGCCTTGCGAGTTCCCGGAGTTGGTATTCCCAGAATTGTTATTCGAAGACTTTGAGCTACCGCTGTTGCTCTTCTGTGAGCGATTTCCGCCTTGTTGGCGAGAGCGGCTACGACTGCGGCTACTGCTGCTGCGTGATCGACGCTCATCCTTGGGTGCCGGTTGGCGAGGACGAACACGAGCTCTGATCTTGGCTTCGTTCTTTACCCGGCCAAAAAGACCCTTCTCCACATCATTTACGACATCAAATTCTGCTTCATCGGCAACGATGCCAAGCTGATCGAGAGCGTTGCTCTTTGCTTCGTCGAGGGTTCGCCCCGACGTCGTGATCCAATCCATTACTACCTCTTCTTTTTCTTGCGCGCCTTTGGCTCGACCTGAGTCCGAGCACTTGCACTACGTCCACTTGCATTTCGGCCAGGGGATGAACCCCCGGTTTTCACAGCCGTCTTCGGCTTTGATGACCCACGGCCATTACTTTTGGCCCCAGATCCATTGCTCTTGGCCTTGCTCTTGACAGTCGAACCGGTGTTCTTCGCCTTCTGGCTCTTGGCATTTCCACCCTTAGCGCTTGCGCCTTTGGTGTTCTTGTTCTTGTTGTTTCCGCCCTTGGTCCCCTTATCCACTGATTTAGCGGACTCTTCGCGGGTTCGAGCCACCTGGGCTCCAAGAGAATCCTCACCAGAATAGAACTGGCGGGTGATGTAGTACTGCTGAGCAATGCGGTACAGGTTCGAGACCAAGAAGTAGAAGACAATTGCCGCGGGGAGTGTAAAAGAGAAGATCGGCAGGAAGAACGGGATGATTTTCATCACCATTTCCTGCGTAGGGTTGATGACCGCACCCGTTTGACGCTGTCGAATCATCCGATGCTGGATAAATCCACTCGTACCAACAACGAGTACCAACAACAGGTAGGGGAACGCTGCTACGAGGCCATCTCCTGCGAGGACTTGGCTCGCTGACTGAGAGATATCAAACCCCAACGCAATCATTTCATTGGAGCTCGCAAGATCACTGAAGAGCTGTGAGTCATTGCTTACGAACGCAGGGTTGAACTGATTGACCTCGAGCCGCTCGAAGGACTCGAGATCAGTGGAATCGACAACGTTTCCGGCCGATGCTCCGAATTGGAAGCCGATATCGGTAGCACGCCGGGTCAGACCAAGAATCACTCGGTAAAGGACCAAGAAGATTGGAATCTGGAACAACAAGGGCAAACAACCGCCCACCGGATTGATGCTGTTCTCTTGGTAGAACTCCATCAACTCCTTGTTCATCTCTTCGCGTTCGTCCTTGTCGTACTTGTTTTGGATCGCTTTCAGCTCGGGCTGAAGCAAAGACATCTGCAGCTGTGAGCGAGTGCCCTTGAGGGTCAGAGGCGTTGAAATCACGAGCACGATGAGCGTCAACAGCACAATCGCGACGACGTATGACTGGTTGATGTCGTACAAAAACGACAATAGATTTGCAAGAAGATCGAACATCAGTTCGCCTTTCGAACAGGTACGGGGTCGAGTCCATGACCGCCCCAGGGGTGGCACCTACAAATTCGCTTAACTCCGAGCCAAATACCGCGAGCGAGCCCGTGCTCGACAATGGCTTCGTCGGTGTAGAGCGAACACGATGGTGTGTATCGACAAGTGGGTGGCCGTGTGACTGACCAGGAACGGTAGATGGCGATCAGACGACGCGAAATTGCCGCCATTTCAACCGCCTACCCTTGATTTTTCAATCTTTTCCATGATTTCCACAAGTTGGTCGCGAAGTTCGGAATATCGACGATCCACTGCACTTGGATACACAATGATCATTGCAGCTTCGATGTGAGTCGCGCGTTCACCCAGAATCTCGATGAGGGCGGATCGGAGGCGACGCCGGGTTCGATTTCGAACAACAGCATTCCCGACCTTTCGCGATATGGAGAACGCAACCTGAGCCTGGGCGGATGCCTCAGTGTCGAGGTAGCGAATTCGTAGATCGCGAGAGCGTTCGGTTCGACCGTCGGCAAAAAGCCGAGAGATCGTTGCCCGATCCGAAATCCCCGAGATCAAGCAGCCAGCTTGTGGCGACCCTTGCGGCGACGATTCTTAATGATGTCGCGGCCAGCGCGGGTGGACATACGTGCCCGGAAACCGTGCTTCTTTGCTCGCCTGCGGACGTTTGGTTGGTACGTGCGTTTCATGTCATCTCCGATTCAGTGAGCGAGGGGCGATGCATACACGCTGTCACAACTGGGCTGAAGCGTGCTGTCGAGGTGGGGACGCACCCGCATCCGTCGCAATAAAGAACCTTGCAATGCTAACCACAGAAACCCCTATTTCAACAGTGGACGCGCAAACACGCGCTATTCGACACCCGTACCTTTTCGCGCCGAGTGTCATTATCCACAACGCCGAGACGCGCGAATTTCCAACGGTTTTGGAAGTTTCCGTACCCAGTTGGCATCAAAGATGATCTCGCGCGAGGGTTGGACCTTCAGCGGCTTTCCACATCTGTGGAGAGTGCTGTGGAAAGAGGGAAGTAGACATAAGATGCGTGAAGCAGTGGAACTATGGGAGAACTGTTCAGCTCTCATCCGCGCCCAAGTATCCGATGTCGTGTGGAACACGACATTTCGCCACTTAGAGGCAATCGACCTCACAACGAACGAAATCACCGTTGCGGTCCCTTCACAGGTCATGAAGGAGCGCATCGAGGCCCGCTATCTGGGAATTGTCCGAGATGCGATCACCGAGACCCACAACGGGCCGCTCGAGATGTCGTTGCAGGTCCATCTCAACGAACAAGCCCTTTTAGGGCTCGATTCAACTGTTCTTGATCTCACCGACGATGGTCCGCGGCTCAACGTGAAGTTGCCTGATGCAGCAGCCACCGCAGAAACGACCGCTCCAGAGACTGTTGCTGAGTTGCCCGGAAGGCCTGCCGAGGGCGGAGACCTCTATACCTTTGAGGCCTTTGTTACTGGCACGGGTAATCGTTTCGCTCACGCAGCCGCCCTATCTGTGGCTGAAACCCCCGCCAAGTCGTACAACCCGCTCTTTATCTATGGAGATGCAGGACTGGGTAAGACTCACTTGCTACGAGCAATCGAGAACTACGTACATACCCACTATCCGCACTTCTCGGTTCGCTATGTCTCAACGGAAACCTTCCTGAACGAATTCGTCGATGCCATTCGCCAGAACACGACGATCCAGTTCAAGCGCCGCTACCGAGAGATCGACGTTCTGTTGGTCGACGACATCCAATTCGTGGAAGGTAAAGAAGGACTCCAAGAAGAGTTCTTTCATACGTTCAATACGTTGCATCAGGCGAATCGCCAGATTGTCCTGACTTGTGATCGCCCGCCGGACAGCATTCCAACCCTTGAGGATCGTCTGAGGAGTCGATTCAAGATGGGTCTGATCACCGACATTCAGCCGCCTGACATCGAGACCCGTCTCGCAATCCTTCACAAGAAGGCAGAAAACGCTCGTGGTGAG
Source organism: uncultured Acidimicrobiales bacterium (assembly GCA_964441145.1). Taxonomy (GTDB): domain Bacteria; phylum Actinomycetota; class Acidimicrobiia; order Acidimicrobiales; family SHLQ01; genus SHLQ01. The sequence continues at coordinate 41,723 of CAYTUB010000002.1, read as the reverse complement.
ATCCCACACGACGTGCTGATGTTTATCGCCGAACGTGTCACCGACAACATCCGTGAACTCGAAGGTGCACTCACTCGAGTCACCGCATTTTCAAATCTCACCGGTGAACCGCTGACCATCGATATGTGCCAACGAGTGTTGAGTGACCTTCTTTCCTCGAAGCAGCCTCGTCAGATCACGCCACAGATGATCCTCGAAGAGACCTCCGACATGTTCGGTTTCTCCATCGAAGAGATCACGGGCGCTTCACGACGCCGACCGCTCGTGACCGCTCGCCAGGTCGCCATGTACGTCTTTCGCGAAGCCACCGATCTCTCGTATCCAGCCATTGCCCGAGAATTCGGCGGACGCGATCACACCACGGTGATTCACGCGGTTGACAAGATCACCAATCTGATGGCCGAGCGTCGACAGATCTACGATCAGGTCACCGAATTGAACTCCCGCATCAAGTCACACCCGTAACTGGGTTCGCGCGGAAAGTGTTCACAGGGAGTGGAAAAGTTGGGGATAAGTATGGTTCAGGCTGGTAGCCATGATGTGGGCAGTGACCCAATACGTGTGGATGCCCCGACATTCATCCACCGCGCGGATGTTCGATCGCATAGTTTCTGTGGAACATGGTGGACAAACACTGAACGCGAAATCGCCCGAATACAAGCGAAAAACGACTATCGTCCACAATCCACACGCCTACTTCTTCCTACTACCAAATCCAATCCAACTCGATTGAGAAATGTGGAACAATGAAATTTCGATGTGAACGTGATGTTCTTCTCGATGCTTTGAGCACAGCTGGTCGTGCCGTTGGTGGTCGCGCAAGCAACGTTGCCCTCAGCGGACTACACCTAGAACTCGCTGGAGATTCTCTCCGCGTGACTGGTTCTGACCTTGATTTGACGATTGCTCAATCCGTTGAGGTTGCTGGTGATACCGACGGTGTTGTTGTTGCACCCTCCAAGCTGATTGCCGACATTGTGAGAGCCCTTGGGCCTGGTGCGGTTGATGTAGTTGTCGATGGAGAAGAGATTCAAATCACTGCTGGTCGCTCAGAATTCTCGATGCGAACCATTCCCGCAGATGATTTCCCTCGCCTTGGTTCACCGGAGGGTGAAGAGGTCACCCTTAGTTCTGAAGCGCTTTCAGATGCATTGACTCAAGTGGTTAAGGCTGCATCGGGCGACGACTCTCGACCGATCCTCACGGGCGTGTTGCTCGCTGCGGAAGGGGAGGGGCTGCGTTTGGTCTCTACGGACTCGTATCGTCTTGCGGTTCGTGACCTACCCGGCACCTCGGTCCTTTCGGGAGATCAATCCGTACTGGTTCCTTCTCGGGCTCTCTCGGAATTGAATCGAGTGTTTGGTGAGAATGACGAAGTGTCTCTTCGCTTGGGTGAACGTGACGCCAGCTTCGAGGTTGGTGGCACACAAGTGGTGACCCGTCTTATCGAAGGCGAGTTCCCGAACTACCGAGGACTGATTCCCGATTCGCATCCAAACGAATTGACAGTGAACCGTGCCGAGCTACTCGAAGCGGTACGACGCGTACGATTGATGGCACAGGAAGCAACACCTATTCGGTTGACGATGCGCGATGACGCCCTTGAGCTCGTCGCGGTAACCCAAGATGTTGGTCAGGCCCAAGAAGTTCTCGACGCGAGTTACACCGGCGAAGAACTCACCGTTGCATTCAACCCTGACTATCTCATCGATGGCATCGAAGTAACGCCGGGCGAAGAAGTAGCGCTTCAAACGGTCGATCCACTCAAGCCTGCAGTCATGCGCGGGGGAGACTCTGAGGACTTCCTCTATCTCTTGATGCCGGTGCGGGTGTCCTAGGCGCGGTGACTACTGCAGGCGTCGATGTGAGCTGCGAGTTCTAGATCGAGCTGTGTAGTTCCCTCGGAATCGTGGGTTACGAGATCGACCGTTACGCGGTTGTAGGTGTTGCTCCACTCCGGATGATGATCGAGCTTTTCGGCCTTGATCGCTACCGCGGTCATGAACGAAAAGGCGGTGATGAAGTCGGCAAAGACCAATTCTCGATGGAGCTTGCCCGAAGCCAATTCCCAATCAGGATGTAGTTCGCTCATTGCGGCGATTACGTCATGTGTGTCAAGAACATCGGATCGTGCCATAGCGAAAGCATGACACAACGGGAGTTGTTAGCTCTCGCAGTTTGCGGATACTTCGTTTCGGCCGTCGGGGTCTGCGGCGCAGGTGTCGTTGCCGCCGCCACCGTTGTACTCATCGTTTCCGATGCCGCCGTCGAGATCGTCAGCTCCATCGCCACCGATAAGGATGTCGTTGCTGTTGCCACCGACGATGGCGTCCTGGCCCTTGCTGCCACGCAGTTCATCTCGGTCGGCTCCGCCACTGATCACGTCGTTGCTGTTGCCACCAGTGATGACGTCGGCTCCCTTTCTACCGCGAAGGTTGTCCTTGCCTACGCCGCCGTTAATGACATCGTCCCCGTTGCCGCCATCGATGGTGTCGTCGCCGTCGTTGCCCCGAAGGTCGTCGTTATTCGAGCCGCCGTTGATGACGTCCTTGCCCTTGCCACCCGAAATGACATCGTCACCGCCGTTGCCGTCTATGACGTCTTGGCCTTGGCCGCCGTTAATGATGTCGTCACCGCCGCCACCGAAGACCGTGTCTGCACCGTCGCCAGCGTTGATGGTGTCATTGCCAGCTCCAGCACAAATGGTGTCGTTTCCGGCACCAGCGCCAATCACGTCATCGCCATCGGTTCCAAGAATCACGTCCGCACCGTTGGTAGGACGATCACCATCAGCGAGGTTCACTGTGACGAGCTCGCCGTTGCAGACCTCGATATCAGCCAATGAGAACTCGACGCTAAACACATACGCCGCCCCAACAGCGGCATTCAGACTGCCAGCAAAGGGTGCGCCAACGATGATGGTGCCACCGTCGTTATCAATTGGGTTCCCACCCGAGAAGCTGATTGCAAACGCATCACCAAATTGACCATCGGAGGCGACCAACCTCGTAAGCTCAAACCAATCGCTCCCTGATCCACCAAATACGATCGCTGAGTCGTCGGCGGGTTGTGCGACCGTAAGTACATTGTCCGATAGCGAGACGGCCCCCAGACTGGCGATATTTGCTCGTTCAGTCCAGGTGGTTCCCGAACGGGTGAAGATCAGGGTTCCCTCGTCGCTAAGTGTGGCGATGGTGTCGCCGTCGATGTCGACGGAATGCGGGAGACCAAACTCTTGAGGCGCCGTAGTCACGAGCGTGTCTTGATGTTCCCATGACGCACCGGTGTTTGTGAAGACATCTACAGCACCTTGGAAGGTGTTGCCGGAGTGAATCTCTGAGGAAGCAACGATGGTGTTCCCATCGATCGCGACAGACATTCCGCCCACGATGGTGTTTGGTGATTGGAGTTCGGTTTGGAAGTTCCAGTTGTTGTTGCCAGACCGTTCGAACACGTAGCTCGCAGGTGTCTGCGAAAATGGCGCACTTATGGCGATTGTGTCGCCCTCGATAGCCACTGAAGCGCTGAATGAATTTCCGGAACCTTGGTTGACTGGTTCGACTATTCGCGCCTGCAAGTTCCAGTCGTTGCCAGATCGAACAAATACGTAGGCAGCACCCGCGTCGGCGAGTCTGAAATTGTCGTCTGGTGTTTCTAGTGGTGCGCCAACAACGATCGTGTCTCCGTCGATCGCTAGGGCCGCCCCGAAGGCGACTTCGCTACCAGAATCGTTTGTTGACGTTAACCTCGCCTGTTGGACCCAGTTGGACCCCGAACGTTCGAAGACGTACGCCGAGCCAAGGGAATCGTCGTCGACGGGCACACCGACGACCAAGGTGTCGCCATCGATTGCCACTGCTTCACCCAGTCGATCGAATGCTTCGGCACCGTCGACGGTGAGCTTTTGATCTTCGTTCGTTACCGGTGTGCTTTGGGCTCCGACGGCGGATGCTGCGCCGATAATGAGCAACACTATGACGAGCAATGCAGCCGTGGGTTTCTTTGGCAGGGTTCCTGGGCGAAGTGGTTTGGTCATGGAGATGCTTCCCGTAAGCGTTAGTAGTTGCAGTTCTCCATCGACACCGGAGATTGGAATCTAAAGCGTCGGCGTAGCGCTTTCGGCCTTTCACAGCGACAAAGCGCCATCCCGATCAGGGAGGGGCCGGGCCTTCAGCGGTTGTTAGCTCTCGCAGTTTGCGGATACTTCGTTTCGGCCGTCGGGGTCTGCGGCGCAGGTGTCGTTGCCGCCGCCACCGTTGTACTCATCGTTTCCGATGCCGCCGTCGAGATCGTCAGCTCCGTTACCGCCAACGAGCAGGTCCTTGCCGTTGCCGCCGTTGATGGTGTCGGACCCTTTGACGCCGCGAAGCTCATCGGTACCAGAGCCCCCGACGAGAAGGTCGTTTCCAGAGCCGCCGTTGATGGTGTCACTTCCTTGGTTGCCGCGGAGCTCATCAGCGCCGGCGTCACCGAAGATGGTGTCCCGACCGTTGCCACCGGTGATGATGTCGGCGCCTCCGTTGCCGTTGACCGTGTCGTTGCCTTTACCAGCCTGAATGGTGTCAGCACCGGCCCCTCCGAAGATGACGTCGTTTCGGGAGCCGCCGTTGATCGTGTCGGCACCACCCTCCCCGCAGATGACATCGCGTCCGGCACCGGCGTTGATCACGTCGGGACCATCCGTTCCAAGAATCACATCGTCGCCATCGGTAGGTACATCGCCGTTAGCCACGTTCACGGTCACTGCGAGGCCGGCGCAGGTAACTTGCTCGATGCTGAAGACATACGCTGCGCCGCGGGCCGAATCGAGAGTGCTATCGAATGGGGCGCCAACGACAATGCTGCCACCGTCGTTGCCGATTGCGTACCCAAATCCGTCAGAGCCGATGCCGTCAGATGCGATCAGTGTGGTGAGCTCGTTCCAGTTGTTGCCAGCTCTGCGGAAGACCGTGGCTGAACCCTGACTGTCCACCAAGGGTTGTCCGTCAACGTTGCTTGTTGGATCCAGGTTGATCCGGAACGTTCGAAGACGTAGGCCGAGCCAACGCCTTGATTGCCGAAGGGTGCACCGACGACCAAGGTGTCTCCATCGATCGCGACTGCATCACCGAACTGATCGGATGCGTCGGCATCGATGCCGGTGAGCTTTTGATCCTCGGTTGTTACCGATGTGTTTTGCGCTCCGGCCGCAGTTGCCGCCCCGATGATGACCAACAACATGACCAATAATGCACCCGTTGGTCTCTTGGAGATAGGTCTTGTGTGAGGTGTTGTAGCCATGTGCGATGCCCTCCGCCGGCGTCGATACTCGCGAAATAGATATCGGCAACGTTGATTGCAACCTGAAGCGAGAGCGACACCACCTGAAAACGTGGAAGGCCCCTTCCCGTGAGGAGGAAGGGGCCTTCGGTTCTTATTACTGTGAGCTACTAGTTCTCACACTTAGCGACGATTTCGGTCAGACCGTTGGGATCTACCGTGCAGCTGTCGGTGCCGCCGCCGCCGTTGAACTCATCTATGCCGATACCGCCATCGAGGATGTCAGTTCCCTTACCGCCACCAAGGTTGTCGTCACCGGCGTCACCGTTGAGTACGTCAGCTTTCGTGCCGCCTCGGAGGACGTCGTTGCCTTCGCCACCGTTGATGGTGTCTTGGCCCTCGTCACCGCGGAGGTCATCGTTGCCTTCGCCACCGTTGATGGTGTCTCGGCCCTTGTCACCGCGGAGGTCATCGTTGCCTTCGCCACCGTTGATGGTGTCGTGGCCCTTGCCGCCAGCAACAGTGTCGTCACCGGCACCTGCGTCGATCCAGTCGCCGCCCTTGCCGGCTCGGATGATGTCGTCGCCGTCGCCGCCACAGATCACATCTGCGCCGTCGCCAGCTTCAATCACGTCAGGACCGTCGGTTCCGAGAATCACATCGTCGCCAGCAGTCGGTACATCCCCAAGTGCGAGGTTGACGGTTACTTCGAGACCGTTACAGGTCGGGACCACTGGTTCTGGTGGTGGTGGCGGTGCTACGTCAAGGCCATCGGCATAGACGAACGCAGTATCGATAGCTGGTGCGCCGACTAGTGCGGTACCGCCAGAGATTGCAACTGCATTAGCGAATTCGTCCGATGCAACCGGTTGGCTAGGCACAAGCTCTTGATCTAGTGACCAGACTCCGGCCGCTGAGGTGTAGACGTACGCCGCACCCGTGTTTGTTGCGCCCTGGAGATTTGAAGGAGCACCGACGATGATGCTGGTTCCCTCGATGTCGAGCGAGAAGCCGAATTGGTCATTCAAGGCTGGTGCTGGTGCTGTGAGCTCTTGGCTTTGGGTCCAGTTGTCGCCTGCGCCCGTAAAGATGGCCACTGCTCCAGAAGCGGTGACGCCCCCGGGATCTTCGCCAGGAACACCGACTGCGATGGTGTTTCCGTCGATGGCGATCGAGTCACCGAAGAAGTCGAACTGTGCTTCGTCCGCGAAGAACAACTGTTGTTGCTGGGTCCAGTCGGTCCCGGTGCGGGTGAAGACGTAGGCAGAACCGGCGTCGTTGCCTGCAGCGGTATCGTCCTGGCGTACGCCAACAGCGAGGGTGTCGCCGTCGATAGCGATTGCTGAGCCGAACTGATCACTCGCAGCAAAGTCGCTTGCCACGACCTCTTGTTGCTGTGTCCAGCTGGTGCCGGTGCGGCTAAAGATGTGGACTGAACCGATGTCTGCCTGGTCGACGAGGAGGCCGAGTACAGGGTCTCCGTTTGCGTCCAAGACGGGTTCCTGGGTCATAGGGTCGACGAGGGGTCCGGTATAGACATCGTCTCGACCGATTGCGCCGATAGCGATGGTGTCGCCGCTAATAGCTACCGACACACCGAAACTGTCGCTGGATCGTCCGTCGATGGCGTTGAGTTTCGCCTGCTCGGTCCAGCTGGTGCCGGTGCGGGTGAAGACGTAGGCAGAACCTGAACCGAATCCGAAGTCGCGATCACCTGAAGCGCCGACGATGATGGTGTCGCCATCAATGGCGACGGCGGTGCCGAAGAGATCGCCACCGCCGGCATCGCCCGCGGTGATTCTCTGTGGGTTGGCCCACTCACCTGCGGCATCGCGAGTGAAGATATATGCGGCGCCCTCTTCAGCTCGATCGGGCGAAGGTGCGCCGACGATGAGGGTGTCGCCGTCGATTGCGACGGCATCGCCGAGCTCAGCGAGCGATGCGAGATCATCGGCTACAAGCGTCTGACCTTCGACGTTTGTCGGTGCTTGAGCTTGAGCGCTTACTGCGGTGAAGCCGAAGAGGAGTGTTCCGGTGAGTGCTAGCGAGGAGATGGTTGTTCTCCGGAGCCAACGTGAATTGCGTAGGGAGGGTGAATTACTGGGCATGGATGCCGCCTTTTCTTAACTTGTCGTGTGTATCTATAATCACTCTCTGTGGTATTTGGCACCTGATTCGTGAGTCCCGTTGTGTATGGGCCAAATCACCTATCTCCCAATAAAGGCGACTGCCGACGAAACGATCAGTTTTGGTGAGGCCCAACTGCAACCGCCGCCTGCACCGCCCTCCTAAGCTGGAGTCATGGAACTGTCGCTTAAAAAGCTCGACTCACCAATCGATCGTGAAGGCCCGCTGCTGTTGGTGATCGCCGACGGCTTTGGTTGTGCCGACCATGTCGAATCAAATGCGATCGCCATGGCTGAGACACCACACATCGATGCGCTCCTCGCAGACTCGATCGAACTACGGGCACATGGTCCCGCTGTCGGGCTTCCCACCGATGGCGATATGGGAAATAGCGAGGTTGGCCACAATGCGCTTGGTGCCGGTCGAATTTTCGCCCAGGGCGCCAAGCTCGTGAACAAGGCCATCGCCGAAGGATCCATTTTCGAAAGCGACGCCTGGAACGATGTCATTGCCTCAGGTCGAGACAACACACTTCACTTTCTCGGGCTGCATTCCGACGGCAACGTCCACTCCCACAACGATCACCTTTATGCCTTGTTGCGTGGCGCTGCTGATGCCGGCGTAACCCGTTGTGCGGTGCACATTCTCCACGACGGCCGTGACGTCGATCCGCGCTCGGCGCTGGGGTACATCGAAGCGACCGAAGCTGTGCTGGCCGAGATCAATAGCTCCTACGACGGAGCGAACTTTCGCATTGCATCGGGTGGCGGCCGCATGACGATCACCATGGACCGCTACGGAGCGGATTGGCCAATGGTTGAGCGCGGGTACAACACCCACACCCATGGCATCGGCCGCCAGTTCGCGTCCGCCATCGAAGCGGTTGAGACAATGTATGGCGAGAGCGACGCCGGCGATCAGGATCTCGACGAATTCGTGATCGTCGACGACGGGGGAGCGCCGGTTGGGACGATGTCCGACGGCGATGGGGTAGTGCTGTTCAACTTCCGCGGCGATCGAGCGATCGAGATCAGTCAGGCCTACGAAGACGCAGACTTCGCGTTCTTCGATCGAGGCGATCACCCAAACGTCAACTACGTGGGCTTGTTGCAATACGACGGTGATGCCTTCGTACCCAAGCGCTACCTGGTGGATCCACCGGCGATCGACAACACATTGAGCGAGTACCTCTGCGCCGAGGGACTTCGCAGCTTTGCGATTAGTGAGACACAGAAGTTCGGTCACGTCACCTATTTCTGGAACGGCAACCGATCGGGCTTCATCAACGAAGACCTCGAGACCTACATCGAGATCCCGTCAGACAATGTCGAGTTCAACAAGACGCCGGCGATGAAGGTACGTGAGATCACCGAGCAAACCATTGAGATGCTTCGCTCCGGTGACTACGACTGGGGACGCTTGAACTTCCCGAGTCCCGACATGGTCGGCCACACCGGCGATCTCAATGCGACGATCGAGGCCATTCGCGTACTCGACGAATGTGTCGGCAAATTACTGCCGGTCATCGATGAGCTCGGCGGCGTGTTGGTGTTCACCGCCGATCACGGCAACGCCGACATCATGTACAAGGAGAAAGACGGCGAGCGCGTGCCGGTCACGAGCCACACGCTCTCACCCGTGCCGTTCGCAATTCACGACACCGGCACAGCCGGATACAAGTTGGAGGGTGCCGATGATGCTGGTCTTACCAACATCGCCGCCACCCTCGCGAACCTGCTCGGCTTCGCCGCTCCCGACGACTACGACGCGTCGCTATTGAACTTGGGGTAATGGACCCCGTCGAGCATCAGCCAACGTCATAGATAAAATCGGCGAATTCAAAGAAGTCATCGAACTCGCAGCTCGTGGTTTCTTCGTCACGGTCGTCGAAGAGGGCTTCGCAGAGGTCAACTCCTTGTCCGCCGTCGGAGGCGTCTAGGCCTCTGCCACCCTCAAGCTTATCGGGGCCTTTGCCACCGATAAGCGTGTCCTTGCCGTTAGCGCCAAAGAGCGTGTCTTTCGCTTGCCCACCACGCAGCTTGTCGTTGCCATGTCCGCCGCGGAGTTCATCTTGACCCGCACCGCCACGGAGATCATCGTTACCGGCACCACCCATGATGATGTCGTGGTGGCTGCCACCGGTTACGACGTCGTCGCCACCTTGGGCATGGACGATGTCAGAACCGCCACCGGCGCTGATGGTGTCGTCGCCGTCGCCAGCGAAGATGAGGTCTTGGCCATTTCCGGCGTCGATCGTGTCATCGCCGCCGAAGGCGCAGATGATGTCACTGCCCTTGCCAGCCTCGATGACGTCGGGGCCATCGGTTCCCAAGATGACGTCGTCTTCGTCGGTGGGGAGTTCGCCGGCTGCGAGATCAACGGTGACTGGGCTGCCGTGGCACGCAACTGTTTGGTTGAGTGCATCGGTGCCAAAGACGAACGCTGCTCCTGACCCCGTGTCGTTGTTGTCGTCATTTGGTGCGCCGGCGAAGATGGTGTCGCCATCGATTGCCACGGACCGTCCCATCTCGGCACCACGGGTGGAGTCAGTCGCACGGAATCGTGTTTGTTGAGCCCATGTGCCATCGGTTCGTGTGTACAGGTACGCCGATCCGTCACCTCGAAAGTCTCCAGACCCGACGACGGCAGTGTCACCATCGAGATCGACGGACATTCCTAAGGCCTCATGGCTTTCGGCGGTGATGGAGAAGCTCTGTGTCTCGCTCCAGGTGTCGCCGGTGCGATCGAAGATGAAGACTGCGCCATCCGCCAGATTGTTGCGCTGCGATTCATTCCCCTCGGAGACAAACCCATAGGGTGCCCCAGCGAAGATGGTGTCGCCTTCGATAGCGACTGATTCGCCAAAGTGATCGCCTCGCTGATCGAGCGCGCTCTCAAGTGTTTGGGTCTCGGTCCAGGTGTCGTCGGTTTGGGTGAAGATATACGCAGCGCCTGTCTTTAGGGATGCTGAAAAGTCGCTTGGGGCGCCGGCGACGAATGTGGAGCGGTCGCCTCGTAAGGCATCGTTCTCGAAAGAGCCATCGAGTTCGTCGCTGCCAGCGCCGCCGTCGAGTGAGTCGTCCCCACGATTCCCGAAGAGGGCATCGTCACCTCCATCGCCGAAGATGCTGTCGTTTCCGCCTTGTCCGCAGATGATGTCGTCTCCTGCGCCTGCGAGGATCACGTCATCATCGTTCGTTCCGAGGATGACATCTTCGCCGTCGGTCGGGAGATCACCCGCGGCGAGATCGGCCGTTACTGGCAGAGCGCCGCACAACACCACAGCGGGCTGCTCGGGGTCAATGTCAAGTCGTCACGTTCGAAGACATAGGCCGTACCCTGCTGGTCCGCGGCACCGGAAGCTCCGACCACCATGGTGTTGCCGTCGATTGCCACCGACCGACCGAAAAAGTCATCCTCTTGACCGTCAGTACGAAGCAATTGTTGGTCCTCAGTTGTGGGTTGGATAGTGGCTTTCGCTCCAAGAGCGGAGGCGAATAAGAACGTCAGGCCGATCGCTCCGAGCAGCGCGAACCATGCGCGGTAGATGCGTTGCTGCGGTGTGGCCATGGTCATCTCGGTGCCTAGCCGTCGAGCTCGCAGTTTTCGCTGAATTCGTCGAGACCGTCGGGGTCGGGTTTGCAGACGTCTTCGTCGTCGCCTCCGTCGAGAATGTCATCGCCGCTACCTCCCATAAGGGTGTCGTCATTGCGGCCACCGTTGAGTCGATCGTCTCCGCCGCCACCGCGGAGCAGGTCGTTTCCTTTGCGGCCGTCGAGGCCGTCGTTACCGCTGCCGCCTCGAACAGTGTCGTCACCGGCACCTGCGTCGATCCAGTCGCTGCCCTTGCCGGCTCGGATGATGTCGGCTCCGATGCCGCCGAAGATATTGTCTGCGCCGCGTCCGCCGTCCACGACGTCCGCTCCGTCACCGGCACGGACGAGGTCGTCACCCAACCCGGCGTCGATGGTGTCATCACCTTCGTCGCCGTCAATGAAGTCGTTTCCTTTGCCCGCGTCGATGGTGTCATCACCTTCGTCGCCGTTAACGCGGTCGTTCTTGTTTCCGCCGATAAGGACGTCAGACCCGGGACCGCCAAAGATCTCATCTCTACCGTTTCCGGCGCTGATGGTGTCTGCTCCGCTGCCGCCAAGGATCTCATCGTCTCCCCGTCCGCCGGTAAGCGTGTCGGCACCCCCACCGCCAAAGATAACGTCTCGACCCTGTCCGGCATCGATGACGTCGTCTCCGTCAGCGCCAAAGATGAGGTCTGCGCCGGCTCCGCCGTTGATGGTGTTGTTTCCGCCTTGGCTGCAAATAATGTCATTGCCTGCTCCGGCGTTGATGATGTCGTCACCGTCGGTTCCAAGGATGACATCGTCACCATCTGTCGGAGTATCTCCGGTTGCGAGGTCGACCGTTACCGCTTCGAGGCCGCACAGTGGGATTTGAGGTTGGGGGAGGTCGAGTTCGAAGACATCTGCCGCTCCGATGCCCCCACCTCCGTTTCCGAACCGTTCGTTCACGTCGGTGTCGTCCAAACCGACCGTGTTGGGTGAGCCCACAACGAGCGTGTCGCCGTCGATAGCCATCAGTTGGCTTGGAAAGTCCCCCAGTACCGTTTGGTCTGAGGCGACCACCTGCACCTCGTTCCACGTGCCCTCGGTGCGCTCGTATACGTACGAGGCTTGTCTGACGTTTTCAGTTGTCGGCGTGAAGAGGGCGCCGACGATGGCGGTGTCGCTGTCGATGGCGACCGAGAAACCAAACAGCGTAAACCCAGAGTCATTGGTGGATAGCCGTTGCGTTTGCGTCCAGGTGTTGTCGTTGCGAGTGAAGATGTACGCAGCGCCCGAGTCAGAGCTGCTGAACTCGAAAAATCCAGTTGCGCCAATGACGACGGTGTCTCCGTCGATGGCTAACGCGGAGCCGAAGAAGTCCTTCACTTGACCGTCTGATGCGATGAGCTTTTGTTGTTCGGTCCAGGTGTTGTTGGTGTTGGTGTAGATGTAGGCGGCGCCCTCGTCTGAACGATCAGTCCCTCCATCTCCCGGGGAGATCCGTTCGCCGTTAAGGCCGGTGTCGGCGTTCGGTGCGCCGATGACGATGGTGTCACCGTCGATGGCGACCGAGAACCCGAACCAGTCAATCTGCTGACCGTCCGATGAGGCCAGTACCTGTGTTTGGCTCCAGATGGCGTCGGCGCGGGTGAAGACGGTGGCCGCACCTGTTCGTCTTGTATCGGGCGAGTCACTAAAGGGTGCGCCGATGACGATGGTGTCACCGTCGATAGCGACGCTGCTGGCGAACCCCCCAAAGTCTTGGCCATCTGGTGGGGTGAGTTGTTGTGTTTCGGTCCAGGTGTTGTCGGCTCTGGTGAAGATGTAGGCGGCGCCCTCGCCCGAGCTTGCACCGACGACGATGGTGTCGCCTTCAATAGCCACCGAGTTACCAAAGTGATCAAAGTCTTGGCCGTCTGATGCGGTCAGCGTTTGCGTCTCGATCCAGGCGTCATCGGTTCGAGTGAAGACGTAGGCGGCACCCTCGTTGCTGTCGAAGAAGTCCCCAGGTGCGCCGATGACGATGGTGTCGCCGTCGATCGCAACGCTGAAACCGAATCGATCGCCCAACTCGCCGTCGGAGGCGGTCAGGTGTTGGTCCTCGGTCGTTGGCTCGAGGTCTACTTGGGCGCCGAGTGCCGAGGCGAACGCGAGCGTCAGTCCGATCGCGCCGAGCATGACAAGCCATCCTCGTCCCCTGTATCGCCGTATCGAGGTCATGATGTTCTGCTCCGCTCCAGTTCTCATTCTTGATCGATGACCTCGCAGCCGCGGACGTCGTCGATGAGGTCCGAGGATGAAAGAAGGCAGAGATCCTGGCCGTCTCGGCCGCCCGTGTACGAGTCGAAACCAGGGCCGCCGAGCAGGTTGTCGTCGCCGGCGCCTCCGAACAGGTTGTCGAAACCTCGACCGCCGGTGATGACGTCGTCGCCGGGGCCTCCGAAGAGGTTGTCGCTATTGCGGCCGCCGTCGAGTACGTCGTTCCCGAGTCCGCCGTCGAGTACGTCGTTACCTCGGCCGCCGAGGAGCAAGTCACCACCGCCGTCTCCAAATACAACGTCGAAGCCTCTACCCCCACCGAGAGTGTCGTTTCCGTTGCCTCCGGCAATCACATCTCCGTCGGTGCCACCCGATACCGAGTCGTCGCCGTTGCCGGCATCTACGAAGTCACGACCCCCGCCGGCAGCGATGCTGTCGTCGCCGTCCCCGCCCAAGATGAGGTCGGCGCCGTTGCCGCCGACGATCGAATCGTCGCCCCCCTCTCCACAGATGATGTCGTTGCCTGCACCGGCGATGATTAAGTCATCAGCATCGGTCCCGAGAATCACGTCGTCACCGTCGGTCGGGAGGTCCCCAGCGGCCAGATCGACCGTCACGATTTCGCCGCTACAAAATAAAGGGTCGGAAGACTGAGCTCCGACCGGGGACGCTGACGCGAGCGTGATTCCGATCATGCCGAGCAGTGCGAGCCACGCTTGAGGTCGCCTACCTCTTCCTTGAATGTTCGCCATCATTACGCTGCTAGCCACCTTTCGCAGTCGACTTATCACCGAGAGTACCATTCGCCACAGTGCGTTCGAAATAGTCCGTTCAATCGAGGTCTTGTACGAAGCGTTGCCCGATCTGGTTCCCAAAGGCGCAAAAAGATTACTGCTCTTCGCAACGCTCAGTGAAAGCACAAAGACCCCCTCCCCGTGCAGGGAAGGGGGCCTTCGGGTGAGGGTTTAGTGGATCGCTAGAGCTCGCACCTTTCAGTGATTTCGTTTAGCCCAGAGCGGTCAGCCACACAGGTGTCTTCGCCGCCACCACCGTTGTGGTTGTCGATACCTACGCCGCCGTCGAGAACGTCAGCGCCGTTGCCGCCACTCAGGTCGTCGTCAGCGTTGCCTCCCTTGAGGGTGTCGGAGCCTGTCCCACCTTTGAGGGTGTCGCTGGCTTTGCCACCTCGAAGTTCATCGTTGCCCGAACTGCCGACGAGGAGATCCAGGCCGCTGCCACCGTTGATGGTGTCGTTGCCCTTGTTGCCTCGAAGCTCGTCATTACCGGAATCACCGTTGATGATGTCGGCTCCTTTGTCACCGGAAATGACGTCGTCACCGCCGCTGCCGTTGATGGTGTCGTCACCCAAACCGCCAAGGACGGTGTCGTCACCAGCACCAGCGTTGATGGTGTCGTCGCCATCGCCGCCGCAGATCGTGTCGCTTCCGGCACCAGCCTCAATCACATCGGGTCCATCGGTTCCGAGAATCACGTCGTCACCATCGGTAGGAACATCTCCGAGGGCCAAGTTCACGGTCACCTCTTCGTTGTTGCAAAGGACCGGTGGCTCAGCGCTCACATCGAAGACGTACGCGGCACCCGGACCAGTGTCGGTGAAGAATTCGCCGCCGAAGCCCCGGTCGACTCCGAACAGACTGACATTGAGCGGCGCTCCCGCCACAGCTGTACCGCCGGACAAGGCAATAGAGAATCCCAAGCCCTCGCCAGCTTCGATATCGGATGCAACGAGTTCAACTTCTTCGAATCCGCTTTCGCTGTCATTGCGGAAGAGGTGCGCCGCTCCCGTGTAGCCGTTTCCAAAGGGTGAGCCAGCAACGATGCTGTCACCTTCGATGGCGACCGATCGACCGAAGCGAGCACCGCTCTCGGGAACGAGTGGAGTAAGGGTGTCTACGTCAGTCCAGATGCCACCATTGTTTGCAAAGACGTATGCGGCACCTTCGTCGTAGGTTTCGCCATCTTCCAACAGCGCACCAACCACGATGGTGTCGGTGTCGATGTCTACCGAGTAACCAAACTGATCGCCACCGTCGAACGTTTCAATTCCGAGTAGACGCAATTCATCGCCGAAGTCGATCTCGTCCCCGAAGTCGACTTCGTCCTCGAACTCGAACTCGAAGAACTCTTCGTCTCCGAACAGTCGTTGGTCTTCATTCCATTGGTCTCCGTCGAATGAGAACACGTGTGCTGCGCCGTTCGCGGAGGTGTTCGGGTTTCCGATTACCCCGAGTTCAACCGCTGGTCTGGTTTCGGCATTGAAACTCTCGTTGACGACCGGAATTTCGCCATAGAGAGGTGCACCGACGACGATGGTGTCGCCATCGACTGCCAGGGAGTACCCGAAGAGATCATCATTGAAGAATGAGACAAAGCCTTGTTGGATTTCAACGCCTGGAACCGCTGGCGAATTGTCAGGGAGTGCCGTTAGTGCTTGCTGGGATTGCCATGCTTGGTCGGTTCGCTCGTAGACGTAGGCGGTTCCACCATTGAAGTTACCGATGGGCGCTCCAACGGCGATGGTGTCGCCGTCGATGGCTACCGCCTGGCCGAATCCCTCGCTGGTCGGGACAAAGAAGTTGTCATCGCTGTCGAGCGAAACGAAGTCGGCGTCGGTGAGCCGTTGTGTTTCCGTCCAGTCCGAACCGTCACGCTCGTACACGTATGCCGCTCCGAAGAATCCGAAGTCGTCCTCGCAACAACCAATGAATCCCAAAGCTCTTAAGACGTCGTCGTCGGGGAAGTTCGTGTCCGCTGGTGCGCCGACGATGATGGTGTCGCCGTCGATGGCTACCGCCTGGCCGAACTGATCGCCCCCTCCGAAAAAAAGGAGCTCATCGTCAGCTGCATCGTTGCTGGTGAGGCGCTGCGTCTGCAGCCAGCCCTGAGGAGTGTTTTCGTACACGTACGCTGCGCCGTCACCCGTCTCGAACGGGACGCCAATGACAATGGTGTCGTCGTCAGCGGCGACGGAAAATCCGAATCCACCGGGGAGGAGACCATCTGTCGACCCCTCGAGCTTTTGATCCTCGGCAAGACCCTCGACCTCCTGGGCGGTACTGGTTGCCGTGAAGCCCAGCGTTATCGCTGTGGTGAGCAGGATGGAGCAAAGGGCTGTGTGGCGAAGCCGTTTCCTCGTTGTACGTTCAGTGCGCGCGGTAGTACGCGTTGTTTTTAGGGATCTCATGTCCCCGCCTTTCGTCGTTGAAGACCCTGAATTTCTTCAGGCCCATTCCTCTATCGGTGGAGTTGGCAACGAGTGAAGGAACAGTGGACGAGGAACACAAAATTTCGTAGCGTCACTGGACTGCTACTAGGTGCACTAACCGGTGAGTTCACAGCGCCGGGTGTCTTCGTTGCGACCGTCGGGGTCTAGTTCGCAGGTGTCTTCGCCGTTGCCGCCGTCGAGCTCGTCGGTTCCTTTGCCGCCGTTGAGTTCGTCAGCTCCATTGCCGCCGCGGAGGTCATCGTTGCCGTTTCCGCCTTTGATGTCGTCGGCTCCCTTGTTGCCGCGAAGTTCGTCGTTGCCCTTGTTGCCTTTGAGGGTGTCGGCTCCGTCGTCGCCGCGGAGGTCATCCTTGCCGGTGCCGCCATCGAGGGTGTCGTTGCCGGCGCCGCCACGAAGCTCATCGTCTCCAGCGTCTCCGTTGAGGGTGTCGTTGCCCTTGCCGCCGACCACGAAATCATCGCCGCCGTTTCCGTTGACGGTGTCGTTGCCTTTTCCTGCTTGGATGCTGTCCGCACCGGCACCGCCAAAGATCGTGTCGTTGCCATCGCCTGCGTCGATGGTGTCAGCACCACCCTCAGCGCAAATGACGTCCTTGCCCGCACCGGCGTCGATCACATCCGGGCCATTGGTTCCCAAGATCACGTCAGGGCCATCGGTTGGAACATCGCCCGCAGCGAGATTCACCGTCACTAGTTCGCCGTTGCAGAACTGGGGAGGGTCAACCGTGAAGACATAGGCCGCTCCGGCATCCTCGATGTCGCCGGCTTCACCTGCGAATGCACCGACGACGACGGTCTCATCAGCGATGGCTACCGGGCCGCCGAAACCGTTGATTGTTTGCGCGTCGGATCGGGCCAGCTGTTGTGTCACGGTCCAGGTGGTGCCAATTCGAGTCAATACAGAGACATGACTCTCATCGACATCATCCATTGGTGCCGGTCCACCAATGGTGACCCTGGTGTCGGCACCAATGATCGCGGTGTCGCCGTCGATGGCCACAGTTCTGCCAAACCTGTCGTCTGCTTGTGGGTTTGCACTCTGCAACCGTTGTGTCTGGGTCCACGCAGTTCCGCTCTGGCTGAACACGTAGACCGCTCCCAAGTCGCGGAGAAGTGCGGTCCGGGTCTCGGGTGCGCCGATGATGATGGTGTCGTTGTCGATTGCTATCGAGAGACCGAAGCCGCCACCACCGATTCCTTCAGGATCGGTCGGCACCAGGATTTGGCTTTGATCCCATGTGCCGTTGGTTTCTGTGAATACATAGACGGGGGTCTCCCGAAAATTCCCCAGACTGGACGCTTCTCCGACGAGGATGGTGTCGCCGTCGATGGCGACTGCATTGCCAAAAGCATGAGTGCCGAAGTTCTGTGGATCGGCATCGGGAATGGCGAAGCGTTGCGTTTCGGTCCAGGAGTCATTCGTGCGGGTGAACACATGGGTCGCTTGCGCTGAATCTTCGACTGCTGGAGCGCCGACTACCAGTGTGTCGCCGTCGATCGCGAGCTGTGCACCGAACCTGCCGTCTGCTTGCGGGGCGTCTGCTGACAGTTTCTGTGTTTCGGTCCACGTGTCGCCGGTGCGCATGAACACATATGCCGCGCCCGTTCCCTGCAACTCGCCTGGGGCAACGAACGGACTGGAGAGGCTTGCGCCGATGATGATTGTGTCTCCCTCGATGGCCACGGCGAAACCAAAGCCGTCGAACGTTTGAGAGTCGGCGGGGACGAGTCGTTGTGTTTCGATCCAGGTGTCGCCGGTGCGCACGAACACATATGCGGCTCCGGTAAATTCGTCGCCAAACCCGGCGCCGATGACCATCGTGTCGCCGTCGATCGCGATTGCAGTACCGAACCTGTCGCCGGTACCTGGGTCGCTGGCCACGACTCGCTGGTCTTGCGTCGTGGGTTCGCCGGACACCTGCCCGGAACTTGCCGTGGCAAGCCCGAGCACTAGAGCGACCGTCAGGCCAACAGACAACACCGCTGTCTTCTGCAGTCGCCGAAATGCGTGTGTTGATCCGTGAATCTGGGGCATCGCTCCGCCTTAGGTTTCCGCCCACCAGTCGTTCAGCGGACACACTTCCTTCGGCGAAAAGTGCCCATGTGTTGAGCGATAGTTACCCTTCGCAATTTTGCCTGCCCCCGCCTCCCGCGAAGTTATTGGGGAAGCAAATGTCTTCGCCATCGCCGCCATTGACGTTGTCTGCACCGTCTCCACCAATCAGGAAGTCTTCGCCGTTGCCGCCGTTGATTGTGTCGTCGCCCCATCGCCGCCAATGAAGTCGTCGCCATTGCCGCCGGAGACTAGGTCGTCTCGTGTGACGCAAGGCGTCTTTTGGTTCCCAGACACGAAAAAGGGAATTTGGGAATAGATCTTGCCTAGTGAAAGTTGAGTGGATGTGACTAAGGATTGGCTCCCGTCGAGTAGTGCAGAAAGCCAGCTGGCCGCCACGGCGACCCGCGAACTTCGTTGCACCTCTTACACTTGAGCGCTGTCCACGCAACTTTCATTCAAATTGTCGCTGAGGAACAACCGGTTCCACACGACATTGCAAGACATTCAGGAGCATGAACACATGTCCAAGGCAGTAGGTATCGACCTCGGAACCACTAACTCAGTCGTGAGCGTTCTCGAAGGCGGCGATCCGGTAGTGATCGCTAACTCCGAAGGCTCGCGCACGACCCCATCGGTTGTTGCATTCGCGAAAGACGGCGAGGTTCTCGTCGGCGAAGTCGCGAAGCGTCAAGCGATCACCAACCCTGAGCGCACGATCCGTTCGGTAAAGCGCCACATGGGTACCAGCTGGAAGATTGGCATCGACAGCAAGGACTACACCTCGCAGGAGATCAGCGCCCGCACGCTTATGAAGCTCAAGCGCGACGCTGAGGCATACCTTGGCGAGTCGGTCACCCAAGCTGTCATTACCGTTCCCGCGTACTTCGACGACTCCCAGCGCACGGCTACCCAAGAGGCTGGCACCATTGCCGGGCTCGAGGTCTTGCGCATCATCAACGAGCCAACGGCCGCGGCCTTGGCCTATGGCCTCGACAAGGGCGACGAGGATCAGACCATTCTCGTATTCGACCTCGGTGGCGGAACGTTCGACGTTTCCGTCCTTGAGATTGGCGACGGCGTATTCGAAGTTCGTTCGACGCACGGCGACACCAGCCTCGGCGGCGACGACTGGGATGACGCGGTCATCGACTGGCTCGTCACCAGCTTCAAGAACGATCATGGCGTCGACCTCGGCGCCGACTCGATGGCGGGTCAGCGTCTAAAGGAAGCTGCAGAGAAGGCCAAGATTGAGCTCTCTCAGGTTCAGCAGACGCAGATCAATCTGCCGTTCATCACGGCAACCGACGCCGGACCGCTTCACCTCGATTACCAGCTCAGCCGATCCAAGTTCGAAGAGCTCACAGCCGACCTACTTCAGCGCACCCGCACTCCTTTCGAGCAAGCAATCAAGGATGCTGGCCTGACCAAGGGCGAGATTGATCACGTCATTCTCGTCGGTGGTTCGACCCGTATGCCCGCCGTTGCCGAACTCGTTCAAGAGTTCACGGGCAAGGAGCCCAACAAGACGGTTAACCCCGATGAGGTTGTCGCAATCGGCGCCGCTGTTCAGGCAGGCGTTCTGAAGGGTGAGGTCAAAGACGTCCTCCTTCTCGACGTAACTCCACTCTCGCTCGGTATCGAGACCAAGGGTGGCGTCCTGACCAAGCTCATCGATCGCAACACGACGATCCCCACCAAGCGCACCGAGGTCTTCACGACCGCTGATGACAATCAGCCATCGGTTGAGATTCACGTGCTCCAGGGCGAGCGTGACATGGCCAGCTACAACAAGACGCTCGGCAAGTTCCAGCTCGTCGATCTGCCTCCCGCTCCACGCGGCGTTCCACAGATCGAGGTCACCTTCGACATCGACGCAAACGGCATCGTGCACGTCTCGGCAAAGGATCGTGCAACCAACAAAGAGCAGTCGATGACCATCACCGGTCAGAGCTCGCTCGACAACGATGTCATCGATCAGATGGTGCGCGACGCTGAGGCTCACGCCGAAGAAGATTCGCGTCGTCGAGAAGAAGCTGAGGCTCGCAACAACGCAGACTCGCTCGTCTACCAGACCGACAAGTTGCTCCGTGAGCAAGGCGAAAAGTTTGAAGGTGACGAGAAGATCGACGTCGAAGCCAAGCTGTCGGAGTTGAAGACGTCGCTGACCGGCGAGGACATCGACGACATCAAGGAAAAGACCGAAGCATTGATGACGGCATCACAAGGTTTCAGTCAGCGGCTCTATGAAGAGGCGTCTGCTCAAGACGTAGCTGACAACCCCGACTTTGCTGAGCCCTCTCCCGACGACGTTGTCGACGCGGAGATCATCGAAGACGACGTCAACCCTGACGACGACGCATGAGCGAGTCGGAGGAATCCGCCATCGATCATCTTGTAGACGAAGCGCTCGACGGGCGGGCAGCGGCCGAAGCCGCTGACGCCCCGGCGGGCACGCCGCTCGACCTCGGTTCGGACGACGGCGCCTCACATGAACGTGCCAGCGGAACAGATGGGATTGCCGGAGGTGGTTCGGACGCAAGCGACGACATCGTGCAGCTTCGAGCTGAACGCGATACGTACCTTGCCGACACGCAGCGTCTGACCGCAGACTTTGCGAACTATCGCAAGCAATCCGACAAGCGAGTGATGGATGCAGCAGCGACGCAGTCAGCGTCACTGATTCGCGACCTGATCCCGATCCTTGACGCATGCGATAGCGCACTGGTGCAAGACGCCGACTCAGCGGTCGGTCCTATTCGTAGCGCGCTTATCAGCGAGCTTGAAAAGAATGGGCTCGAACTCTTGGCTCCAGCCGAGAACGAGCTGTTCGACCCTGAACAACACGAGGCAGTGATGCACGAAGAAGCACCTGCCGATAGTGAATTTGACGAATCGGTCGTGGGTGAAGTCTTCCGCGCTGGTTACACGTGGAAGGGCCGCGTGGTCCGTCCAGCAATGGTCAAAGTAATTGGTTAAGCACAGCGAACGCTGCGCTAATTCACCAAGGAGGTGAGTAGTGGATCCACAACGTGAATGGCTAGAGAAGGACTATTACCGCACCCTCGGTGTGGAGAAGACAGCCACTGCCAAAGAGCTGTCCAAGTCCTATCGAACCCTTGCTCGCAAGTATCACCCGGATGCGAATCTTGGCGATGAAAAAGCCGAGGAGCGGTTCAAGGAAATCTCCGCTGCCTATGAGGTGCTCGGAGACGAAAAGGCGCGCAAGCGTTACGACGATTTCCGGCGCATCGGAGGCGCAGGGGGTGGTGGTTTCGGTGGAGGCGGTTTCAATCGAGGCCCCCAAGGCAACCAAGACCTAGGCGACCTATCGGATCTGCTCGGCGGACTCTTCGGAGGCGCGCGGGGAGGCCAACGACCCGGACCTGGATTTGGCTTTGGCCACATGCCTGGTATGGACCTGCAAGCATCCCTGCACCTGACCTTCGAAGAATCGATCCGAGGTGTCACAAAGTCGGTTCGTCTGAGTTCTGAAGTTCTCAGCGCACCGATGGAAGTCAACGTTCGCATCCCAGCCGGAGTCAAGGGTGGGCAACGTATTCGAGTGCCTGGAAAGGGAGCGCCGTCCAAGGATGGCGGCGACCCTGGCGACCTCTTGGTCACCATCACCATCGAGCAACACGACACCTTCGAACGCGACGGCAACAACCTTCGCGTCGAAGTACCCGTCACCTTTACCGAAGCCGTCCTCGGTGTAGATGTAAAGGTGCCAACGATGAACGGCACGAATGTAACGGTGCGGATTCCCCCGGGAACCTCACCCGGCAAGGTGCTGCGCGTACGGGGCCGTGGAGTGAAGACCCCTTCGCAAACCGGCGACCTGCTCGTCACCATTTTGGTTCATGTCCCAGAGGACCCCACCGGTGAAGAACGTGCGCTCATCGAGAAGCTTCAAGCGGTCGAGACCCCGGCGCCGAGGGATTAGCAATGGCTGACCGTACTCCCTCTACTAGCCGCACCACTGCGGTGTATGTGATTTCGGTGGCTGCCGAATTGTGTGGCATGCATCCACAGACGCTGCGCATTTACGAGCGCAAAGGTCTGGTACAGCCCGCCCGCACTTCGGGTGGTTCACGCCGCTACAGCGACGCCGATGTGGCGTTGCTCCAGCGGATCTCTGAGCTGACCTCCGAAGGCATGAACCTCGTTGGGGTGAAGCGAATCCTCGATCTGGAACGCCGGGTCGCAGAGCTTGAACGAACCCTCGATCGGGTGCGAGCAATCCACGACGGAGACGTCGACGACGCTCGCTCGTCGGCGATCAGAGAAACCGAGCGAACCTACCGGCGCGATCTCGTCCCGCTGCAGCAAACGGTCACCGTCTATCGCGAACGCTGAGTCTCGTCGGTTTCACGACGGCTCAAGAACCTCGGTCCTAGTTGCTGATTACTGCTTCAAGGTCGACAACAGCGACATCGAAGGCAACGACTTCGGCGTCTTGGAAGAAGTCCAGTTCCCAAATCGTTTGGCCGTCGGGTAGCCAGTCGTAGGTCCAGAAGTAGGTGGCTTGCATTTGGTATGAACCCGATGTGGGTTCTTCCCAATAGGTGTGACTACATCCTGCATTCGTGGCTCCCGCAGTCCACGCGGCAAAGTCCGTCGGGTCGCAGTTGAATGGTGCGGAACCATCGCCAGGATTGATGAGTACGTCCACGAGCCGCCCACGGACACCCACTGTTACCGATCCTGCCGATGCCCAATCAGGACCTAGCTCCGTGGGTCCTGGTTGATCGATCCATGTTTCAAGTCCGGTGATCTGGTTCGCATCGGGGCTTAGGTCGAACTCATGGGCTTGGGGGTCTAGATCTTTGCTGTTCTGAACCCAGAAATTAGCGATTTGGCGTTCGTCGGTAACGGTGCCAGCGAAAGGGGTGTATTGGATCACGCCAAAGTCCACGACCGCTCCGGTGTCGTCCAAGCACTGTCGGGCGTAGTGCAGACCCTCCACGAGGTCAGGACCAGCGGTGTCGTGAATGAACTGATCGCCTTGGCGCGCTTCGCCTCTGTCGTTGGTGTACTGCCTAGCGAAGTAGCACGCGTAGACGGGTGCGTTGGGATCGGCGCTGGCCCCTGGTCCGCTCACTCGTTGGGGTGGGCCACCTCCCGAATCCGTTGCCACTACCTCTGAGCCGTTTCCGCTGGGTTGGGCGCTAATTGCCGACGAGTCAAATCCGAGCACTAAGAGTGGAATCGCAAGCGCGGAAACCCACAAACGGAGCCTCTTCACCATGACGCACCACCTTCGCCCATGTAAAGAAGTGTGCCACGGAACATTGATGACGTAAAGAGGTTCCGCCGTCTAGGCAATACTGTCAACGATGCCGACCACGGGAAGCAGGTCTCTTCCACCGCTTGTCGATCACTTTCGGGAATAATACACCACCGCAGAAGTTGAGTTAGATGGACTCAACTTTGATGAGGTAGTCATTGGACATACCCCAGCCGGAGTCCAACCCAACTACCGTTGCTCAAGGGAGGACGAAAATGGCTATTGACCCCAACCAATGGACGCAAAAGACTCGCGAGGGTTTTGTTGCGGCACAAGAACTCGCAAAGACCGAATCACACCCGGAGGTCACTCCTGAACACCTCCTCTTGACCCTTCTCGGCCAAGCCGATGGTGTCGTGTTACCAATCCTGCAGCGCCTGGGTCACGAACCTCTAACAGTACGGAACAGGCTCAACGAAAAACTGGGCGAACTTCCCAAGGCCTATGGCGGTGAGATTCAGCAATCTCGCGATCTCATCAAGGCCTTTGAGGATGCTGACAAGGCGCGAGTCGATCTCGGTGACGACTATCTGTCGACCGAGCATCTTCTCTTGGCCATGGCCGATCGCCTCGACCTCGACCGCAAAGAGGTCATGGAGGCGTTGCGCGAGGTCCGCGGTTCGCATCGTGTCACGACGCAAAACCCAGAGGACCAATATCAGAGCCTCGAAAAGTATGCGCGTGATCTCACCGCTGCTGCCCGAGCTCAAAAGCTCGATCCCGTCATTGGCCGTGACGACGAGATCCGACGCGTGATCCAGGTATTGAGTCGACGAACCAAGAACAACCCCGTGCTCATTGGAGAGCCTGGAGTTGGAAAGACGGCGATCGTCGAAGGCTTGGCCAATCGCATCGTCGAAGGCGACGTTCCCGAATCGTTGAAGAACAAGACGATCATGTCGCTCGACCTTTCGTCGATGGTTGCTGGCGCAAAGTACCGCGGCGAATTCGAAGAGCGACTCAAGGCAGTCCTCAAAGAGATCGACGACGCCGACGGCCAGATCATCACCTTCATCGACGAGCTCCACACCGTCGTTGGTGCCGGTGCCGGCGGCGACAGTTCGATGGACGCGGGCAACATGCTCAAGCCAATGCTCGCCCGAGGCGAGTTGCGGATGATGGGTGCCACAACGCTCGATGAGTTCCGCAAGTACATCGAGAAGGATGCCGCGCTCGAGCGTCGCTTTCAGCAAGTGCTGGTCGAGCCACCATCGGTCGAAGACACGATCGCGATTCTGCGAGGCCTCGCCGAGCGTTACGAGGTCCATCACGGAGTCCGTATCCAAGATGCCGCACTCGTGAGCGCCGCCGTGCTTTCGGACCGCTATCTCACCGGCCGGTTCCTGCCCGATAAGGCCATCGACCTGGTCGACGAAGCCGCCTCAAAGCTGCGCATCGAGATCGATTCGGTCCCGATCGAAATCGACATCGTCGATCGTCGTATTCGTCAGCTCGATATGGAACGAGTCGCGCTCCAGAAGGAATCTGACCGGGCTTCGGAAGCCCGCCTCAAAGACTTGGACGGCGAGCTCGCGGATCTCAACGAAGAGCTCTCTGCGATGAAGGTCCATTGGCAATCCGAGAAGGACGCCATCGATGAAATCCGAAGCAGGAAAGAGCAGCTCGAACAGCTCAAGCTCGATGTCGAGCGCGAGCCCGACCTCGAGAAGGCAGCCGAGCTTCGATATGGCTTGATCCCAGTTCTCGAAGCCGAGATTGCCGAAGCCACCGCGCACCTGAGTGATCTTCAGGGCGACAACGTCATGCTCAAAGAGGAAGTCGACGCAGAAGATGTCGCTTCGGTCGTCAGCGCCTGGACGGGTGTTCCCGTCAGTCGATTGCTCGAAGGCGAAGTCCAGAAGCTGATCCGACTCGAAGAGGTCCTCCACGAGCGCGTCATCGGCCAAGACGATGCTGTCGGCGTCGTCGCCAATGCCATCCGTCGAAGCCGCGCTGGTCTGTCCGACCCGAATCGTCCGATCGGAAGCTTTCTGTTCCTCGGCCCGACCGGTGTTGGAAAGACCGAGCTGGCTCGGTCGTTGGCGGACTTTATGTTCGACGACGAACGGGCGATGATCCGCATCGATATGAGCGAGTACATGGAGAAGCACTCGGTGTCTCGCCTGATCGGCGCTCCTCCGGGCTACGTCGGCTACGACGCTGGCGGCCAACTCACCGAGGCGGTACGACGCCGTCCCTACGCCGTCGTTCTGTTGGACGAGGTCGAAAAGGCACACGCCGACGTCTTCAACGTGTTGCTGCAATTGCTCGACGACGGACGCCTGACCGATGGCCAAGGCCGCACGGTTGACTTCAGCAACGTCGTGTTGATCATGACCTCGAACCTGCCCGGCGATCCAATGGACTTCTTCCGGCCAGAGTTCATCAATCGAATCGACGACATGGTTCGGTTCCGCGAGCTCACCCAGGACGATCTGCGACAGATTGTCGATATTCAGATCGACATCTTCCGCGAGCGTCTCGCGGATCGACAGATCACCCTCGAGGTCACCGATGATGCTCGGGCGTGGCTTGCCAAGGAGGGCTATGACCCTGCCTTTGGTGCACGTCCGCTGAAGCGGGTTGTCCAGCGAGAAGTCGCCGACAAGCTCGCGGTCAAGCTGCTCGACGGTTCCTTTGCAGATGACTCTTCGATAACGGTGGATGTCAGCTCAACGGGTGATGCGCTCGAATTTCGGGCATAGCTTCGCCAGGGTCGATCGGCCTGATTAGTCGGGCCGATCGACTTTCGATTTGGCAAAACCTGACCCGTACTCTCGGCGTAGAGACCTCTTCGTGATCAATCTTTGCGGAAAGGGCGGACAAAGGGGAGCGGTTGTGGAACGCGCAAGAAACCGAAGAACAAAGCGAGCCGGTGGAGTTGTCGCCGCACTTCTGTTTGGTTCGGTGGTGGGCATTAGCGCCGTCGCCGCGCAGGACGGATCGTCGATCACGCTCGACTATGACTCCAACGCATCGGTGGCATCATCGGCCGGTGTGATCTGTGAATCGCAAAGCGAAGCCGGATCCGGTGATGAAATCGATGTTGCTCTCACCGGTCTTGAAGGTGGCGAAGAATGCGTGATTCCGTTTCCCGAAGGTCTCGACTGCACGGTGTCGATCATGCCTTCAGATTTCAGCGAGACCAGCTCCGGTAGCGTCGCCATCAATTTCCCCGCGGAGGGAACCTTCGATGTCGTGGTCGAGATTGGCTGCACCGATCTCGCCGTCTCCACTGTCGAAACCAACGACGCCACGACAGAACCGCGCGTTGAGGTGGAGGGTGTCACCGAGACAAACACTTCCGAGTTGGACGGCGACAGCATGCCCGCCGCACCTGCCGCCGAGGCGCAGATTGGTACTCCCACCTTCACTGGTTAGGTCAGACCAGCTCTGCAGATCAGCTCGGACTAATCCAACTCGAGTTTCTTTGCGAACCAGCGCTGGGCGTAGGGGTTGTCGTTGTACACCTCGATGTCCTCATAGCCACGACTGCTATAGAGCGAGATGGCCTCGTCTAGTACCGAGTTTGTGTCGAGGCATACGTCGACGGCGCCAAGCTCGCGGGCAGTCTCTTCAAGCTGGTGCAGCGTCAAGGCACCAATGCCATTTCCTCGCACCTGGGGAGCGACCCACATTCGCTTGATTTCAGCGCGCGTCGGCTCGATGAGATATACGCCTCCGCACGACACGACACCTCCGCCGCGTCGGCCAATCAAGAAGCATCCGAGAGGTGGTCGAAACTGGTCGGCGTCTGCGTTCAGGGTGTCGCCGGGATCAAAGCCATCGACGAATCGGCGTTCGAGCTCTTCGAAGTAAGCGGTCATCGCGGCCAGGGCCTCATCGGCTTGCGGGTCGCAGACGCTAAACGACGGCGGTGTTTCAGGTTTACGTCGCACGGTGTTCGACCCTATCGAGTCCGGTAGAGTCAGTCGGTCGGATTTGGACTGGAAGGACACCACTGATGGGCGCGACTGTCATCGTCGGTACGCAATGGGGTGATGAGGGCAAAGGCAAGTTCACGGACTTGCTCGCGCGCGACATGTCCACCGTTGTGCGTTTTCAGGGCGGACACAACGCGGGACACACCATCGTTGTCGAAGGGGAGAGCTTTGCACTGCAGCTCGTGCCTTCCGGCGTTCTCTATGACCACATCACCCCCGTGATTGGCAATGGCGTAGTGGTAGACGCCGGGGTGTTGCTCGCCGAAATGGCGATGCTCGAATCCAAGGGTGTCGACACGTCTCGTCTCCGGATCAGTGGCAACGCGCACCTCATCTTTCCGTACCACCAAAGCCTCGACGCACTGCAAGAACGGCACCTCGGCAAGAACAAGCTCGGTACAACCAAGCGTGGCATCGGGCCGTCGTACGCGGACAAAGCCATGCGAACCGGTCTTCGGATGCAGGACGTTCTCGATGAAAAGATCTTCCGCGAGAAGCTCGAAGTAGTGCTCAACCAGCTGAACCCGATCATGGCCCGCGTCTACAACAAGATGGGCTTCGACATCGACGAAATCGTCGATACGTTCCAAAACGAATACCGCCCCAAGCTCGAGCCGCTGATCACCGACGCAGTCTCGCTGGTACACGACCGACTCGAAGCTGGCGACGAGCTTTTGCTCGAAGGCGCCCAGGCAACCTTCCTCGATCTCGATCACGGCACCTACCCATTCGTGACCTCCTCGAACCCGACCGCGGGTGGCGCGTGTGTCGGCTCTGGAGTTGGGCCCCGCTACATCGACCGCGTTGTGGGAGTGGCAAAGGCCTACATCACCCGCGTCGGCGCGGGACCGTTCGTCACCGAGCTATTCGACGAGGTTGGCGACCACCTTGTTGATGTTGGTCACGAGTACGGAACGAACACTGGTCGGCGTCGTCGTCCGGGCTATTTCGACTCCGTCATGATGCGCTACGCACGACGCGTCAACTCGCTGTCGGAAATGGCGATCGCCAAGCTCGACGTGCTCGACCAACTCGATGAGATCAAGGTGTGCGTTGCCTACGAACACAACGGTGAACGTCTCGAGGACTACCCGTATCACCAGAGCGTGCTACACGAATGCACGCCGGTGTATGAAACCCTTCCCGGCTGGAAGACCGATCTCACGAGCGTCACCAGCAAGGAAGAACTTCCAACCGAAGCGCGCGATTATCTCGCGTTCCTTGCAGAGCAGTGCGGCTTGCCCGTCACCCTTGTTGGCGTCGGGCCAGGCCGCAAGCAGGTCTTCGACTTCTCCGCATGAGAGTCGTCATAGTTGGTTCGGGCGGACGCGAGCACGCGCTGGCTGACGTACTTGGTCGTACCGCCACCGAGGTCATCGTTACTCCGGGGAACGCGGGAATCCCTGGATCCGTCGACACTTCCGCCACCGAGCTCGAAGCCGACCTGTTTGTCATTGGACCCGAGGTTCCACTCGTTGACGGTCTGGCCGACGAACTACGAGCGCAGGGCAAGTTGGTCTTCGGGCCCGGAGCCGATGGAGCGCAACTCGAAGGCAGCAAGAAGTACATGAAGGAACTGCTCGTGGCCGCGGGCGTTCCAACCGCAGGGCATGGGGCGTTTAACGAAGCGGGACCGGCACTCGAGTTCTTGGCCACCATGGAAGCGCCCTTTGTGATCAAGACCGACGGCCTCGCGGCTGGCAAGGGAGTTCTCGTTACCGACGATCGCGAAGCAGCCGAAGCGGCCGTGCAGGACTATCTCGCCGGTGATGCCTTCGGCGACGCCGGCCGAACCGTCGTCATCGAAGAAGGCCTGGTTGGCCCGGAGGTTTCGATCTTCGCGATCTGCGACGGAACCACGGCTGTGGCGCTCGCTCCCGCACAAGATCACAAGCGAATCGGTGATGGCGACACCGGCCCGAACACCGGCGGTATGGGTGCCTACACCCCATTGCCATGGGCCGATCCTGATTTGGTCGACACGATCATGACGTCGTGTATCGAACCGACTCTGACCGAGCTTCGTAAAAGAGGTATCGACTACCGCGGCACGCTTTTCGCCGGACTCATGCTCACGGCCAACGGCCCCAAAATGCTCGAATACAACGTGCGCTTCGGCGACCCCGAAACTCAAGTCGTCTTGCCTCGAATCGAATCCGACCTCTGCCACCTTCTTGCCGAAGCAGCAGCCGGAAAGATTGAGACTCAGCCCGTCTTCTCGGGCGATGCTGTGGTGACGGTCGTGTGTGCCAGCGAGGGCTACCCGGCCTCTGCGCGAACCGGCGATCGAATCGAAGGGCTCGATGCCGCTCGAAACCTCGAAGGGGTCTCGGTGTACGCCGCCGGCGTCAAGGCCGACGACTCGGGAGCGTTGATCACGGGCGGAGGGCGGGTTCTCAATGTGGTCGGGCGCGGCCCAACAATGTCCGACGCCGTCGAACGCGCCTATGCGGGCGTCAACGAGATCTCCTGGCCCGGCATGCAATACCGAACCGACATCGCCCACCAAGCGCGCTAACACCCAAACACTCAGGGACTGTCCCTAACTGTCCCAGCTACGCTTTGGCCATGTCGCGGCTTCCACTTTCGGTTCTCGATGTCTCGTTTTGTGACGCAGGGGTACTCCAGCGCTGACGCGCTGGACGTTTCCCGAGCTCGTGAACAAAAAGATTTGTCCCCCAAAAAGTACCGTATAGGTATCAAACGGGGGACAAATCTTTAGGGCGGTACGCTCGAATGGTGACTTTGCCGAACGTTCTTGCTGGCCGCTACGCGAGTGCTGACATGGTCGGCATCTGGTCGCCCGAGGCGAAGATCGTCCTTGAACGTGAGCTTTGGATTGCCGTGCTCCAGGCACAACGCGATCTTGGAGTCGAAGTGCCCGACGGCGTCGTCGAGGACTACGAGGCAGTTGTCGATCAGGTCGATCTGGCATCGATCGCCGAACGTGAAGTCGTGACTCGACACGATGTCAAAGCACGCATCGAAGAGTTCAATGCGCTCGCCGGGCACGAACACATTCACAAGGGAATGACCTCTCGCGACCTGACCGAGAATGTCGAGCAACTCCAAATCAAACGCGGCCTCGAACTCGTCCAACGCCGCATGGTCGCCACTCTCGCCCGCCTCACCGAGCTCGCTGTCGAGCATCGCGACACGGCCATGGCTGGCCGCAGCCACAACGTCGCCGCCCAGGTCACCACCCTCGGCAAGCGGTTCGCGAACGCAGCCGAGGAACTGCTGCAAGCCCACACTCGCATCGACGAACTCATCGAGCGCTACCCACTTCGTGGCATCAAAGGCCCGATGGGTACCCAGCAGGATCTTCTCGACCTCCTCGGCGAGGCAGCCACGGTCGAAGAGCTCGAAACACGGGTCGGCGCACATCTCGGATTCGCGGAGACCCTCGACAGCGTCGGCCAGGTGTATCCCCGCTCGATGGACTTCGATGTCGTCTCGGCCTTGCTGCTGGTTGCGTCGGGGCCGTCGAGCTTTTCTACGACGCTGCGATTGATGGCCGGGCAAGAGATCGTGACCGAAGGGTTCAAGGAAGGCCAGGTCGGGTCGTCGGCCATGCCGCACAAGATGAACGCCCGCTCGTCGGAACGAATCGTCGGCTTCCAAGCCATCCTTCGTGGTCACGTCACGATGGTCGGTTCCCTTGCAGGCGATCAATGGAACGAGGGCGATGTCAGCTGCTCGGTCGTGCGCCGCGTTGCCCTACCCGATGCGTTCTTCGCCATCGATGGATTGTTCGAGACGTTCCTCACCATCCTCGATGAGTTCGGTGCGTTTCCGGCCGTGATCGATCGTGAACTCGAGCGCTACCTGCCGTTCCTGTCCACGACCAAGCTGCTTATCGCTGCGGTCAAGGCGGGGGCTGGACGCGAAGAAGCACACGAGGCAATCAAGGAGCACGCCGTTGCCGTTGCACTCGAGATGCGCCAAAGCGGACGGGCGGACAACGACCTGCTCGAGCGCCTGGCTGCCGACGATCGTTTCCCCGTCGATCCGAAAGATCTGAGCGACGCGCTGTCGAATCCAATCGAGCTCGCCGGCCGAGCAGGGGACCATGTTGACGCGATTGCATCGCGTGTGGCGGTGCTCGTGGAGAACGACCCTGATGCGGCGAGCTATCGACCCGGGGACATTCTCTAGAATCCGGCTAGTTTCTCTCAGGTGAATGTGGAGCTTCCCCACCTGTACCAAGGCAAAGTCCGAGACATGTACGACGCCGGCGATGACACCCTCGTCATCGTGGCGAGCGACCGTTTGTCGGCCTTCGATGTGGTGATGGAGGAGCCCGTCCCCAACAAGGGCCGAGTGCTCACCGCCATCTCGGCATTCTGGTTTGAACGACTGCAACACCTCGCGCCGAACCACATCATCTCCACCGACATCGCCGACTTCCCAGCGGGAGCCCAAGACCCGGAACTCGCAGGCCGATCGATGCACGTTCGCAAAGCGGAGATGCTTCCAATCGAGTGCATCGTGCGCGGCTACATCAGCGGTTCGGCATGGAAGGAATACGAAGCATCTGGGACGGTGCATGGCATGGCGATGCCGGAGGGACTCACAAAGAGCGAACGACTCCCCGAACCGATCTTTACGCCGAGCACCAAGGCACAAGATGGCCTGCACGACGAAAACATCAGCTTCGAACGCGCGGTCGAGAT
Source organism: uncultured Acidimicrobiales bacterium (assembly GCA_964441145.1). GTDB lineage: Bacteria > Actinomycetota > Acidimicrobiia > Acidimicrobiales > SHLQ01 > SHLQ01. Next base: position 9,309 of record CAYTUB010000002.1, on the reverse strand, counting down.
GGTCGGCGCAGATGTTGCCGAGGCAGCCCGCGATATGTCGCTTGCGCTTTATAGCGAGGCCGCCGCATGGGCGGGCGAACGAGGGATCATCATTGCGGACACGAAGTTCGAACTTGGCTTCATCGACGGCGAACTGGTCGTCGCTGACGAGATGCTCACGCCCGACTCGTCACGCTTTTGGCCCGCCGATGCATGGACCCCAGGAACCACGCCTCCGAGCTACGACAAGCAGCCCGTTCGCGACTTTCTCGACGGCCTCGACTGGGACAAGACCCCGCCTCCGCCCACGCTGCCCGAGGAAGTCATCGACGCTGCGCAACGGCGCTACGTCGAGGGATACGAAGTGATCACCGGGTTATCGTTCGCAGACTGGCCTGGCGTCGCCTGATCGGGCCGAAGCCGGGTAGGTTCAAGGTATGCAGTTCCATGCCGTGATCGACATTCAACTCCACGCCGGGATCGCCGACCCGCAGGGATCCACCATCGAACGAGCGCTTCCAACGCTCGGCTTTGATGGCATCTCCAAGGTGCGCGCCGGAAAGAGCATCCACCTCGACATCGAGGCGCCCGACGCCGCTACCGCCGAGGCCCAATTGGCTGAGGTGTGCGACAAGTTTCTAACCAACCCGGTCATCGAGGGCGCGCAGATCAGCGTTCTCGAAGGCGCCGGGGCGCACTGATGGCGGCCAAGGTCGGCGTCGTCCGCTTTCCGGGTACGAACTGTGAGTTCGACACAGTCGAAGCAATCAACGCACTAGGAGGCCAGGGAGAGATCCTTTGGCACGGTGATGATTCGATTGGAGACGTCGACGCGGTGATCATCGCCGGAGGATTCGCGCATGGCGATTATCTCCGTCCCGGTGCCATCGCACGATTCTCACCAATCATGGGCGCCGTCACCGAAGCAGCGAACGGCGGCATGCCCGTCGTTGGTATCTGCAACGGATTCCAGGTTCTCACCGAGGCTGGGTTATTGCCCGGAGCGCTCCAGAAGAACGCCGGTCTCAAATTCATCAACGATTGGCAGATCCTCACCGTCGCCAGCACAAACTCGGTGCTCACGAGTGCGGCAACGAATGGCCAAGAGCTCAACATCCCAATCAACCACTTCGAGGGCAACTACACCTGCAGCCCCGAAACGCTGGCCGAGCTACAAGCCAACGACCAGATCGTTCTGACCTACACCCCGAACCCGAACGGATCCGTTGGTGACATCGCCGGCGTCTGCAATGAGGGTCGCAATGTCGTTGGGCTCATGCCTCACCCCGAGCGTGCCAGCCACGATCTGCTTGGCTCGACCGACGGCAACGTGTTGCTGCAGAGCGTTCTCAACTCGGTTGGCGTCAGCGCCTGAGCATGCCCCGGTTGGGCGACAACTCAGATGCAGAGGCCGTCGGGGGTGATACCCCGATTGCAGATGGCTCGAACGGCGACACCGAACGGATCGATTCCGTCGATTTGGTCGGCTTGCTCGCCGGACCTCACGAAGAAGAAGTCGATTTCGAAGCGGTATCCGCTGATCGCATCGTCCTTGAGGCCCGTGACTTCGTAGATAACCGAACCACCCTGTGAGTCGGCGGCTCCGCCCTCGATGAAGGTGATCACGCGGTCATCATCGAATCCATATCGATCGGCGAGCAACTCGACGGTGGCCTCCGCCGACTCGCTGGCTAGACCATCGAGATCTGGATCGTCGATCCGTGCTCCAAGAACCGGACTGACGATCTCGGTGTCGCTTAGGAAGCTGCTTGATACCCAGCCGATTTCCGCGCCATCGGTTGTGGCTACCTGCCACCATTGGGTCGCACCAACGAATGCGCACGCACCGGTGGTCAACAGCTCTTCCCCGGGTGCGAACGTATTGACGATGCTGTTGCTAGGCCCCGGCCCCGATCGCATGTTCAGCCCGCCGTCGGGATCGTCGATGGCCACGTCGACAAAGTGAGATTGAGCCGGAGTCGCACATGTAGCCACGGGGGCTTCGGTGGTCGTGGTCGTCGAATCCTGATCCGGGCTTCCGGAACCAAGGTCACCGTCTACGTCTTGACTGACGACGTCGCCGGTGACGGGCAGGCTCTCCGGGTCGTCTGAGACAACTTCGACAACGGTGCTCACTCCCTCAGTGGCGGTTGGATCGATTGCGGTTTGCGAGTCTAGATCAGAAGATCCACATGCGGAGAGCAGGAGGAGTGCGCCGAAGAGAAAGGTGAGCGGTTTCTTTGTTGCCATGAGATAGCTATCGGTGAGGTGGCCGGCCGTGTTGATGGGGAGCGGCACCCACTGGACTGCAAGTACCTGAATTATTAGGTTTACGCGCCGGGGTTGAGGCGTAACAGGCTGAAGCCGAGTGCGGTGGCGACCGAGACCCAGACGATGGTTGGGGCGACAAGCAAACCGGCGAGTCGCTCCACACGCCACGCTGCGATGACGGCTAACACCACCAAAACCAGCACGCCCACCAGCCACCAGGCGGCAAGGGCGAGCCGCCCCGGTCCGAACACAAACACTTCCCACGCGACGGCGATCACGAACTGCGCGGCCAGGAGCCCAAGTGCGAGCCCCTTACCTTCGCGTTCGCTGGTGAGCACGATGAGCACCGCGATCGCCTGGAGCAACCACAACGTGAACCAGGCCGCCGGGAACGCCCAATCTGGCGGAATCCACGATGGCTTGGCCAGGCTCTCGAAGAAGGTCATCGCCCAAAGTCTATGACTTGGCTATCCCTCGGGTTGGAGCGATTTGATGAGCTCGTGCACGTGACCGTGAAAAAGGACTGCTGGTCGATCATCGGTGTTGGTCATGGGTCCAGTGTGGCCTGCGACAGATGAACACCAGTCGAACTGCGTGCAAACACCGATCAATTTGAGTTCCTACACTTGGCATCACCGTGCCTTTGAGTGAGCAACAACAACAGCAAGTCGATGCGATTGCGTCGCTGGTAACTCAGCGCGATCAATCGGCGATCCGGCAAGGTATCGAACTCGCCACAGCGCTCGACGACCAGAAGGTCTTTGCGGCTCTCCTCGACGGGATAGCGCTCCATCCATCAGAACAGGCTCCGGGAGATCGCTTCCCAAATCATCGGCGATATCCGACCCCTCAGCGGGCCAAGATCTTCGAGGTGGGCGATGGCCACCAAGCGCTCCTCGACCTTGCGATGCTGCACCTTCTTGCCGCGTCGGAACATCCGCTCCGCACCAAGGTCACCTCGATTGCGTTGGGAACCCCCAAGCGCAAGTTCGCACATCCGGCGCCGAACATTTGGATCGAAGGCCTCGAACGACTGACCGCCCTGACCCATCTCGATATCCACCTGACCAGCAAGGACGATCAGCTCGACCTAAGCGGTCTGGAATCCTTCCCTCAACTGCGATACCTGCGGCTACGTGGAGCTGTACTTGCGGGCCCTCTGCCAGCAATGCAGCACCTTAAGGCGATCAATGCGGTACGTCTTCAGTTCGCTCCGGACGCGCATTTCCCGGCGCTTGAATCCGTGCGCGGCCGGTTCCATGACCGCGGTCCGCTACGTCACGACAACATGCCGAACTTGGTTGACCTCGAGGCACGCGGTGGCATCCGCCTGATCGGATATAAGTCGATGCGAAATCTGTGGTGCTACCGCGGAGATGTAGAGATGCTCGGGTGTCGCCGGGTAGACCATCTTCGCCTGAGCGGGGTCAGCGTTGAAGCCCCGGACCTTCGTCACGTTGATCTCCTCGACCGGATAAGCGAGGGATTCGATGTCGCCCAACTGGAGAGTCTCGGTGCCGTCAAGATGAACCAGACGAGCAAGTTCAGCGGCGGGAGGTTCCCCGAAGGCACCCGACTTGCCGATCCCCGGGTCTCGCTCTGGGGACCGGGGTTGAGCGACCTCGGGAACATCGGCGAGCTGCCTGGTCTCCGCATTCTGTTGATGCCGCGAGTGCGCTCACCGCTGTCGCTTGAGCCACTGCGCGCAGCGACCGACTTGCGGGTCCTCGATATCCGATTCTCGGCGGGCATTACCGACCTCACCCCGCTGATTGGGTTGCCCAATCTTGAGGTTCTCGTGATCGAAAATGCCGACGCCCGCGATATCCCACCTGAGCTTGCCGATCGGGTCGTCAAGACGTGGCGACACGGTCGGCTTTCTCGACGGGGGCCCGCTCACCTCACGGGGAAAGCTTGATGATGCGCCTTCCCGAAAGTGTGCGCTCGTCGCCGTCATGGGGAAGCACCCACAGGACCTCACATCGAGTGCGCACTTTGGGTGCCTGCGCCTTGCCATCGGTGAAGTAGAGCGCGGCGTCGAAGGCTGGAGCTGCGTCGGCAACCCATTGCAATGCCGGATCGAACGTGGTGCCACCTCGACCCTTCGCACTCGTAGGGGCAGTACCGACGTACTCCCAGGTCGCCCGAACTGCATTGTCGGCTTCAATGACGGTCACTTCGGAACCCTGTCGCCAGATCGTGTGGATTTCGGCGAAGAACTCGCCAAACGCACTGTTATTGACCGACCCACTCGTGTCGATGATCACCGCCATCCGGTGCAGGCGTTTGACCTTGATGCCGGGGTAGGTGCCGTAGCGTTTCGACGGGCGGCGCAGCGTGTTGGAGATGCGGGTCCGGCGACTCGATGTGGTGAATAGTCGGATGACACGCCTCCAGTCGACCGATGGTTCCAGCTCATCGATCATCGACTCGACCAGCTCTTGAATCTGTAGGTCGACGAGCGCAAAGTCATCGCCCGAACGATCGCGAGCATCGCGCAGAGCCTTGGAGAGCTCGTGCTGCGCGATCGCGAATTCTTGATCGTCTTCGTCTATCGGCTGGTCGTCATCGGAGGGATCGGGCTTAAGCTCGGGGGGGATCTCGTCGCGGTGTTCCCACAGCTGCTCGTAGTACCACTCCAGGGTCATGTCCCGAGCGAGCTCGAAACTGAACGAGTCGAGGCTGATCGCACCCGGAGGAGCCGGCCACCTGTCGCCGATCAGTTGGCTGATGACCACCTCTGAAGCCATGGCGAAGATCTGTTGGTCCATGACCTCCGCGTTGAACCTTCCGCGATGATCGAGCAGTACGTAGAGCACCGCGTGCTTTATGACGGCGCTTCGTTGACCCGGGATCGACAGTTCATTGACAAAGAACTCGGGGTTCACGGTCAGGACGGGTCGACCATTGCGAAAGACCACACGGGTGCCTTCAACTTCGTTGGTGATCTTGCGGTTGATCCCCGATAGCAAATGCCCAAAGAAGGGCTCTTCGCGAATCAGTGCGATCACGGCTCGTCCGATTTCGTTCGTTGCCTCCGACAGCAGCGACCGATCGGATCCGTCGCTCACAGCGACGCGAGCGTCAGTTCGGCGAGGGCCTTATCACGCATGAGTTCGACAACATCAGGTCCCGCGTCACGCACAAGGTCGCGGTGCAATGTGAGTCGCAGATCACTCGGGAGCACGTCGCTTGTGAGAAACGAGATGAGGTTCGGTCCCTGATCGTCAGCCGGCACAAAACCGTCGGCTGTGAGAGTCATGTAGAGGCGCACGGTCATCGCGTTGAGGCGATCGAGGCGCACCCCATTGTCGTCTGATGCGAGCTCTCGAATTCGTGACTCGGTTTCGGTCCAGGGGTCGTTCAGAATTTCCTCCGACGACACCAGCTGGTTCAGGTCGTCGTTGACGAACGACATGAACGCGGTCGCCGCTTCGCGATCGAGAGCGCTCAGGGCCAGCGCATGCACGTGATCCCAGTTCGAACGCAGGTCATCGATCGGACGAATTTGCTCGAAGAAGTGTGTCAACGACCGAGGGGTCGTTCGCGATCCGGTGACCATTTCGGGGTAGGTCAGCACGAACGAGATGCCGCGTTCGTCGACTCCGGCTCCGACTGCCCAATTCGCCCAGACCTTGTGGTCGAACTCCATGCTGACGTGCAGCATGCGGGTGAGCATGGCGTCATCGAGTGGCGTGACGCTGTAGTCGGAACCCTCGGGGTTGGCCGTCACGACAATGTGCCACTGCGGGGGCAACGACCAGCTGACGAGTTCACTTCGCTGGAGCAACTGCATAATGCCGCGCAAGATGCGATCGTCTGCGCGGTTGAAGTCGTCGAGTAGCAAGATGCCCGGCCCGTCCTCGGTCGGCACCCAGTCAGGGGGTGCGAATCGGGTTGAGTCCCCCTCGATTACAGGCAGGCCGTGAAGGTCGCCCATCTCTTCGAACTGTGCAGGTGCAACGTAGGCGAATTTCCAACCGTTTTGGTCGGCGATGTCTTCGACAAGAGCGGTCTTGCCGATTCCGTGCACACCCCAAATACAGATGGGGATGCGGTCACTTGAACCGGTCACCGCGTTCTGGGTCACCTTCTCGACGAAGTTGCGAACCCCCTCGGCGGTAAGTCTCGCCCCAAGCAGTGCCGCACCAGAATCATTCATAGTACTTGTCACGGTAGGCCCTCTTTCCTTGCCACCATCTCGGGCTAACAGGTTCGGATCGCAATTATTCCGAGCCTGATGCGACTAGCCGAATCTGTCGGAGTTCGCGCCGTGCGGTCGAGACTCCATCAACTTGACCCGAACTGTAACTACGATCAGGGGTTGCTATGCCTCTCATCATTGTCTTTCTGCTCATCCTTTTGATGGTCAGCTTCAACGCACTGTATGTGGCCGCCGAGTTCGCGACAGTTGGCTCACGGCGGTCACGCGTGCAGGAATCGGCCGAGGGAGGTAGCGCTCAAGCCGCGGGCCTGCTCACGATCCTCCAAGATCACGGCAAGCTCGACAACTATGTCGCGGCGTGTCAGGTCGGTATCACGCTCTCCAGTCTCGTCGCTGGTGCGTTTGGTCAGCGAGAGCTCACGCCACGCTTCGAGCAGTACCTCGGCGCAGTCGGCGGCCGTGGCGCAGCGATCGTCGCGTCGCTCCTGCTCATCACCGCGCTGCAGGTCGTGTTGGGCGAGCTGCTCCCGAAGACGGTGGCCCTGCGTTACCCCGAACGATTAGCGGTAGCGACCCTCACCCCGATGCGGATCAGCCAGTGGCTGCTGCGTCCACTCGTCGTGATCTTCAACGGCTCAGCGTTTTGGCTGATGAAGAAGATGGGCCTGAACATCGATCACAGCCATAGCCATGTGCATTCGCCCCAAGAGCTGGCTGTCCTCTACCGAGAGAGCGCTGCGGGTGGGCTGATCGATTCCGATGAGCGCGAGATGTTGGCCGGGGCTCTGTCGGTATCGAGCCGTGTCGTTCGCGAGATCATGACGCCGCGCCGTCGCCTGGTGATGATCGAGCAAGACACGCCGATCGAACAAGCCTTGAGCGAGCTGTCGGCGAGCCCCTACTCCCGGTTTCCGGTCACCGACGGAGGAGAGGATGTCATTGGTTTGGTGACGCTTCGGGACCTCTTCATCGCGAACGAGAACAACACGGCCCAGACGGTCTCCGATGTCTTGAACGAGGCAATGGTGGTGGGCGAGGTCGCCGACGTGACGCCATTGCTCAACACCTTCTCGACCGAGGGTGTGCACGCAGCGATCGTCGTCAACGAGTTCGGCACGATCTCGGGCATGGTTACCCGAGAGGACGCCATCGAAGAGATCTTTGGCGAGTTCAACGACGAGTTCGATGTCGAACCCGATCCAATCACGATCACGGGTTCGAATGTTTCGGTGCGCGGAGATGTCCTTCTCAAGATTCTGAACGAACGATTCAACCTCGCATTGCCCGAAGATGAAATCGACACCGTCGGTGGATACGTGTGGCATCACCTCGGCCGCCTTCCCGTGGTGGGCGATGAGGTTCCGATCGTGACGCCCGAGGGCAAAGCGGCAATCGAGAGCGAAGACGACGCAGACCTCCCTCGCCCGCACCCGCCGCTGCGAGTCGATTCGGTCGACGGAACGTTGGTCGACCGTGTCAGCTTCCAGACTCCTGGAGGTGCGTCATGACAATGCCGCTCTTTGCAGCTGAAGCAGGCGAACCAATCGAAATTTCGTTTCTCCCCGACGTGCTTTTGCCGATCGTGGCAGTCATCTTCTTGGTGGTCGTCAACGGCATCTTCGTCGCCGCAGAATTCGCGCTCGTCGGTTCTCGCCGTGCTCGATTCGAGAAGTTGGCTGAGGGTGGCAATCGGGGCGCCAAGTGGTTGGTCCGTATCTTCGACCGTCCCGCCGGCAAGGACAGCTATATCGCTGTCGCGCAGCTGGGCATCACGCTCGCGTCGATTGGTTTGGGTATGTACGGCGAGCCATCCATCGCCAAACTCCTCGAGGCACCGTTCGTTGGTGTCGTGTCCGATGAGGTCTTGGTCGCGGTTGGCTTTGCGGTCGCACTGAGCATCATCACGTTCCTGCACGTGGTCTTTGGTGAGATGATTCCCAAGGCGCTCGCGCTGCAAGCACCCGAAGGCACGTCGCTTCGGGTGAACCCGGTGATGCGGACCTTCTCGGTGTTGTTCCGACCGTTTGTGGTGTTCTTGAATTGGATTGCATTCAGCCTTATGCGCCTGCTCCGTATCCCGGAGCCCGACAAAACCTTTGCCCTCTACAGCGCAACCGAACTCGCGATCGTCACCGAGGAATCGGCCGAGGTTGGCGAGATCCCGAAGCTCCAGAGCGAGATCATCCACAACATCTTTGAACTCGAAGACCTCACCGCTGAGGAGCTCATGACCTCACGCGGTCACATCGAAGCCATCGAGCACGATGCGTCTCGCGAGGATGTTGCGTCCCGGATCATCGATTCGGGACGGTCCCGCTACCCGGTCTTCGCCGAGGACCTCGACCATGTGATTGGGATGTTGCACGTGAAAGACTTCGTGCGAACCAGCAGTTCCAACGAAGAGCTGAACCTGTCCACCTTGGTTCGCCAGCTCCCCACGGTCACTCGCAACACGTCGGCCGACGACTTGCTCGAACAGTTCAAATCTGAGCGCATCCATGCAGCGTTGGTCGTCGACGAACTCGGCAGCACGATCGGCATCGTCACCCTCGACGACATCATCTCCGAGGTCATCGACGATCCCGCCGGCGATCACGATCTTCCAGCGGTACAACACGACGACGGGTCGATGACCCTCGATGGCGAAACCACACTCACCGAGCTTGAAGAAGACTTCGGCTTCACCTTTGAGCACGACGACGTCACCACCCTCGCCGGACTCGTTCTGTCATCGACGGGCACGATCCCCAAGGCCGGCGCAACCGTCGATGTACAAGGTCACGACCTGTCGGTCGTGGCGGTCGAGAACTACAAGATCACTCAGGTTCGCGTGGTCCGTACCGCCCCTGTTGAGGTCGAGTCAGTTGCCCCTGACGAGGATGACCACCACTAAC
>CAYTUB010000001.1:59666-86427 GCA_964441145.1 uncultured Acidimicrobiales bacterium | reverse complement strand
CGACCGCTGGATCGCAAACTCCGACCCCAACGACTTCGCACAAGCCGACACCACCACAATCAGCCGAACCCCAGACACCGCAATCATCCGCACCAACAACAACCAAGACCGCGTCGACATCCCCTGCACATTTGGGTAGTTGTTGTACCCCGCTAGTCGCTAGCCGACAGCCTTGGCCCGATCGGACCGATCTTCGGCGCGGGTAGTTACGTCGCCTAGAACAGAGTGAGTTGCTCGCTCCGACTAGGCGGCGGTGCCGCCAACGGTGAGGCTGGTTACCCGCAGCGTTGGAGTGCCGTCGCCGACCGGAACGCCTTGGCCATCTTTGCCACACGTTCCCGGGTGGCCCATGGCGAAGTCGTTGCCGAGGGCATCGATTCGATTGAGCACCTCGGGACCGTTTCCAATGAGGTTGCCCTCACGGATTGGTTCGGTGATCTTGCCGTCCTCGATGAGGTACGCCTCGGTCATGCCGAAGACGAAGTCACCGGTTGCCGTGTTGACCTGTCCGCCACCCAGCTGAGCGACATATACGCCTGACTCGGTGCTCGCGATGATGTCGGCGGGGTTGTCCTCACCTGCGGTGATGTACGTGTTGGTCATGCGCACCATCGGCAGGTGCTTGTAGCTCTGTCGACGGCCGTTGCCTGACGATGGTCGCCCTTCCTTGCGTGCACGGATCTGGTCGTACATGTAGTCGGTGAGGACACCGTCTTGAATCAGGACGTTCTTCTGCGCGACTCGTCCCTCGTCGTCGATGGCGAAGTTGCCCCATTCGGCACCCATGGTGCCGTCGTCGATCAAAGTGACGAGCGGGCTTGCGACCTGCTCACCCATGCGGCCTGCAAAGACCGAAGCTTGCTTGGCGACAAGGTCGGCTTCGAGGCCGTGACCGCATGCTTCGTGGAACAGCACGCCGCCACCGCCGGGGCCAACCACAACGGTCTGGGCTCCGCTTGGGGCTGGGCGAGCTGCGAGTTTGGTGATTGCACGCTTTGCTGCGGTCGTGGCCATCTCGGCAACGTCGTGTTGATCGAACATCTCGAACCCGACCGTGCGGCCATGGCTCTCTCGGCCGGTCTGCATGCCGGTGTCGCCCTGAGCGACGCAGCTGACAGCAAAGAACGTACGAACTTGGTCGTCTCCGGCGAGGGTGCCGTCGCTGTTGGCGACGAGGATTCGGCGGCGGCTATCGCCGTAGCGGGCGCTTACCTGGGTGATCTCGCCGCCGGTGGAACGGGCCTGCTCGTCGGCACGCTGAAGCAACTCGACCTTGGTTGCCTTGGCAACCGACTCGGGCATCGTCTCAACCTCGACGGTCCGAGATGCCTCGACGCGTTCAAGGTTGACCTTGCGGACCCCTCCGCCGCCACCACGGGCAGCCGCAGAGGCTGCTTCTGCGGCGACACGAAGACCGTTCTCACTCAAGTCAGCGGTGTGTGCAAAACCCGTCGTTTCGCCAGCGACGACACGAATACCTGCGCCGCGGTCGCGGCCGCTCGTCAGCTCCTCGATCTTGCCGTCGTCGAGCACCGCGGATGCGTTTCGCTTGTCCTCCACAAAGACCTCGGCAAAGTCGGCTCCTCCTTGAAGGGCGGTATCCAAAGTGGACGCAACGAGGGAGTCATCGAGCATGATCACGGGCCTTTCTCGGGCCAAAGTCGGCCCTGAGGAATGTACGTATTGTATCGGCAACACTTGGCACGCCTTTGATCTTCCGAGTTATGGAGTCGTTAACTCTCACCGTCGAATCGAGGCGGCTATGGTGGCGACGTGGCACTCGAACTCGGCATCAGCGGCGCGTCAAAGATGACGGTAACCGACGACATAACCGCCTTTGCGCAGGGCACTGGCGACGCCAAAGTGCTGAGCACACCGGCGTTGCTGCAGCTGATGCAGCAGGCGACCATGGATGCCCTCGCGGGCAACTTGCCTGAAGGCACTATCACCGCAGGTCTTCGCATCAATCTCGACCACCTCATCGGCATCGAAGTTGGTGCGATCGTCGAGGCAGAAGCCACATTGACCCGCATGGAGGGTCGCCGGCTCATCTTTGAATCCGAAGCAACGAGCGGAGACGACCTGATCGGCGTTGGCCGAATCATCCGTGTGATGGTCGATGAGCAGACCTTCCTCACCCGGTTGAGCTAACGGGACTACGACACCACTTCGAGGGTCTGAAACTGTTGAGCGATGTGTGGACAGACCGTCATGGGCGCAGTCGGGTATCGTGACCGTTGATGTCTCTATCCGCCATCAACGGTCCAGAAGATCTGGATGGGCTTTCCTATGAGGAACTCGACGCGCTCGCGGCCGAGATCCGCGAAGTTATCGTCGCGGCCGTATCAAAGACCGGCGGACATCTCGGCTCAAACCTCGGCGCCGTAGAACTCACCATCGCCCTGCACCGAGTCTTTGAATCTCCCAAAGACATCGTCCTGTGGGACACCGGGCATCAAACCTATGTCCACAAGATGTTGACGGGCCGCGTCGGCGCATTCGAAGACCTCCGCCAGCCCGACGGCATCAGTGGCTATCCGTCTCGCGAAGAGAGCCCGCACGACTGGATCGAGAACTCGCACGCATCGACCGTGCTCAGCTACGCCCACGGGCTGGCTACCGCTGAAGCGTCGTCGGTGGGTTCTGGACGACGCGTCGTCGCCGTTATCGGCGATGGGGCACTCACCGGAGGCATGGCCTACGAGGGGATCAACAACCTTGGCCACTCCAAGAGCGATGTCACGATCATTTTGAACGACAACGGGCGCTCCTATGCGCCAACCGTGTCGCTACTGACCGAGTCGCTCGTCAAGATCCGCTCGAACCCGGTGTACATGCGTCGCCAGGCCACGATGGAAAAGATCGCCGAGAACATTCCGTGGGTAGGCGCACACATCGATCGCGGCATTCAATCCACCAAGGCCGCAATTCGCCACATGTGGGAGCCACCCGCGTTCTTTGAGAACCTCGGCGTGCATTACCTCGGTCCGTTCGACGGTCACGACATCGAACAACTCGAAGAAGCGATGGTGAACGCGCAGAAATTCTCGGGTCCGGTCGTGGTCCACGTGCTCTCTCAAAAGGGCCGCGGTTATGCACCCGCCGAGAACGATCCGATCAAGAACATGCACGATACGGGCAGCGTGAAGCCCGGCTCCTACACCCAAGCCTTCACCGAGTCGCTCATCAAGCTCGCCGAGGAGCATGAGAATCTGGTCGCGATCACCGCAGCCATGCCGGACTCCACCGGTCTGCTCCCCTTCCGGGAACGGTTCCCCGATCGCACCTACGACGTGGGCATTGCCGAACAACACGCGGTCACCGCTGCGGCCGGTATGGCAATGGGCGGGCTTCGGCCGGTGGTCGCCGTCTACTCGACCTTTATGACCCGTGCCTTCGACCAGGTCAATCTCGATGTCGGCTTGCACCGCCAACCGGTGATCTTCTGCCTCGATCGCGCTGGCGTCACTGGCCCCGATGGAGCTTCTCATCACGGTTTGCTCGACATGGTGCTGTTTACGAAGGTTCCGGGGATGACGGTATTTGCCCCGTCGAGCTATGAAGAACTGCAGGTGCAATTAGCCGGTGCTGTCGAGCTCTGTAGCGACGGCCCTTCGATGATTCGCTGGTCTCGTCAAAGCGCACGCTCGGTACCAGAGGCCGAAATTGGGGTTGGCCTTCACGCTCGACGAGCACGTTCGGGAACCGACGTCTGCATCATCGGTGTTGGTCATTTGTTGCACGAAGCACTCGAGGCTGCCTCCCAGCTCGCCGAAGCCGGCATTTCCGCCACGGTATGGGACCCACGGGTTGTGTCTCCTCCAGATCCCGAAATGATCGCTGACGCAGCGAATCATTCCGTGGTCATCACGATCGAGGATGGCCTACGAAACGGCGGCGTCGGCGAACTCTTCCGCGACCGAATCGAGAAACATCTCGGAACACAGGGCCGAGACGGCGCGAGCTGTGACATACGGGTTCTGGGACTGCCACGAACCTATATTCCGCACGACAAACCAGAGAACATTCTTCGTCGATACGGCGTTGATTCGGCGGGCATCATCACCGAAGCCAAGGCGGCGCTGTCCTAGCGTGTAGGCCATGGACGCCAACCGACCCAACATTGTTCTTACCGGCTTCATGGGCACAGGCAAGACAGCAGTAGGCAAGGCGCTGGCCGCTCGATCGGGTCGTACCTTCGTCGACCTCGACGACGAGATCTTTGCCAAGCACGGAAACGTCGCAGAGATCTTCGCCGAAGGTGGCGAGGAAATATTCAGAGAACATGAACGAGCGGTAGTCGCAGACGTAGCCACGCGTCGAAACCTCGTCGTGGCGACCGGCGGCGGAACCTTCCTCGATGAGGACAACGTTGTCGCCTTTCTTGGTGCGGAGATTTTTGCGCTGAACGCTTCCTCCGACGAGATCGTCAAGCGGGTCACCGCCGATGGCATCGAAACACGGCCTCTGCTCGCCGGGGCAGATGATGTAGACGCCGAAATCGACCGCCTGTTGGAAGAACGACGAGAGGCCTACGACAGGTTTACCTCGATCGATACGACAGGGAAGTCTGTGGATCGAATCGTGGATGAGATCGACGCAAGCGGGGCAGACGTCTCCGCCCCTCTGGATGAAGCAAAGACCTTCAGCGAGCGAAAAGGTTCCGAAACGACGCTCTACGCGATCGTCACGGCCTTGGCCATCATCGCGATCATCTTGTTGATCGTCGTCCTTACCTTCTAACGACGTCTAGACGCTCGACGGTCAGGAACTCTGCCGGTCGTTGTTGCGTCGCTCGAACTGCCAAGTTTGCGGCGGGCCATTGCGTTTCTGAGAGGGCTCCACGAGCGGCTCGAGCCCCTCGAATTGCGCAAGGCGTAGCTCGAGCTCATGCAACCGCGCACTCGTGGCCGATATGGATGTCCTTCGCCTGGTCTCTTGGGCGGCTGCAACCGCATCGAGATGGGTGAGTCTCTCTATTGTTTCGTGCACGGTTTCATCAATTCGTTCGTTCAGCTGTTCACCCGTCGAATTGATACGAGCCTCTAAGTGTTTGCACACGTTGTTCACCAGTTCGCTACGACGTTCAACTTGCACCTGAGCTTCATCAAATTCTGCCTGGAGGGCGTCGTTGCTGTTTGCCGCGAGCGATGCTCGGTGAATTGCTTTCTCCGCGACTTGATGAGACTCCTGAGCTAAGTGGCGAGCGTGCGTCACCTCGGCCAGCAGCTCCTCGCGAAGGCGAGCTGCCTCATCAGCGTTGAGGCCAACGCCCTGTTCGGCGCCTTCCGAGCGAAGTCGGACTACTTCGGCCTCGGTCCGCACTTGTCGCTGCGCAACTTGGGAGACATCGTTCTGGACGAGCTGTCGTGACTCCTGGATCTGGACCTGAAGTGATTGCTGTAGAACCCCAAACTGTGCTGAAAAGGCCTGCACGTATTGGACGATGTCCTCCTGCTGAGAGCGAATCTCTTCCCGGTATTGTTCGAGCTGGCTTGATTCGATTCCCGATTGCTGAGAATCCAGCTTTGAAGACAGCTCTTTGACGTGGCCGGCAAGCTGGTTGACGAGTTGGATGAGTTCGCTGTGGGTCAGAGACAGCTCGCGACGTTGGCCAGAGGAAACCGAGCGCGCCCAAGATCTCGACGCGGCCACATCGCTTTGAAATTCTGGCCAGGATGAGTCATGGCTGCTCATAGCGCAAAACTTAGCCCGAAATCTGCCTAACTGTGTCCGTCCGGCATCGAAGAGTTACATAAAGTCATGATTGATAACCCATTTCTCACACGATTCGACGTAAGGAGTCCGCTAGAAGTGACGTGAGTGTCCCGCATATGACCAGGTGCTTTGGTAGACCTGAGAGGTGGCCTTTCTCTCACGTTTCTCATCCCGGCATTTCGCGACCCTCCTCATAGCTTTCGCGCTCCTCGCAAGCGCATGCAGCTCCGGCGGCACAGATGCCCTCGATACGACGCCTCCCACCATCGACATCGACGGTCCCGTTGACCCTGAGGTAGTCCGTCAGCTGGCTTCAGGGATCCTCCAAACCGATGTGTCAGGCGAACCACTGACGTGCCTGGTCGATGACTCTGAGGGCGACACGCAGTTGACGGCGGTATACAACGGCCTCAACAACCAACAGCTCACTCCCGAGGGGTTGACCGCCCTTACCGGATCGCTCTTTGGCTGCTTCGAAACAGCAACGTTGGCGACCTCGCTCGTTGCGCTCTCGGGAGCAACCGATGCTCTACAGATCTCCGACTTCACTTCCTGTGCCGCCGACCAAATCAGTGCCGTGCCCAATGGGGATCTCGCCTTCACCGGCATGGTGGCCATTCAGCTACAACAGAGCGTCCCTGAAGGGGCACAAGAGCCCACGCTCGAAGCGGTAACGACCTGCGTACCCGTGTCCTCGATCATCAACGTCTTTGCCGATCAGCAAGAGCAACTCTCCGGATTCACCGAACAAGTCGATCGCTCATGCGCTGTCGACCTAGCCGATGACGAAACAGTCACCGGTTTTTGGGAGGGTTTGATCACCGGATCCGGGACCGAAGGAACCCTCGACACCGTGGTCCAAGAGTGCACCTCGGGAGGCTCCGACCTTCCCACCGAGATCCCGGCCTCCTTCGTGCCCTGGAGCGGCGAAGGGACCCTCGCTGGAGTCGCGCCGGCTAGCCGAATCAACGCCTACAGCGAGCAGCCTCCAAACCTCCTTGTCGATGGGGTCGACTACCAAGCAGTCGTCACCACCGGAGACGGCGCCATCACCATCGACCTCTTCGAAGAGAACGCCCCGATCACGGTCAACACCTTTGTCGCTCTCGCGCGCGACGGGTACTACGACGGCACCACATTCCATCGAGTCCTCGATGGCTTTATGGCCCAGGGCGGCGACCCGACAGCAACCGGTAGTGGCGGCCCTGGTTTCAACTTTGACGACGAACCTGCAGCGCTCACCAGCATCGATCGTCGTGGACTGCTCGCCATGGCCAACGCTGGACCGAACACCAACGGCAGCCAGTTCTTCATCACCTTCGAACCAGCGACGTTCCTCGATGGCCTTCACGCGGTCTTTGGCGAGGTAATCGACGGTGACGATGTGCTCTCCCAAATCGACCTCCGAGACCCGGCTGCACCGACGACGCGTGGCGAGTCGCTCGTGTCGGTAGAGATTCTTGAGCTGTAGCGAGTTCGCCTAGCGCTCGTCGATGACTCGTTGCGCCTTGCCCTGAGATCGCGGGATCGAGCCCGGTTCTCCGACAACCACCTCAGTGGTTATCCCGATCTGGGTCTTAATGAGTTCGCGCAGCTGGCGACCGAGTTCGTCGGGATTGGCCACAGTTGCGTGTGGCTCTACCCGCACTTCGAGCGCCGCCATGTTTTCAACCGTTCGAACCACGAGTTGGTAGTAGGGCGCCAGCCCGTCGACCTTGAACACAACGTGTTCGACCTGAGACGGAAAGACATTGACGCCCCGGATGATCAACATGTCGTCGGTACGTCCGGCAACTCGCTCCATCCGTCGCATCGTGCGCGCGGTTCCCGGTAGGAGGCGGGTACGGTCGCGAGTGCGATAGCGGATCACGGGGAAGGCAACCTTGGTGAGCGAAGTAAAGACCAGTTCCCCCTCTTGCCCCTCCGGAACGACTTCCCCTGTTGCTGGATCGATGATCTCGGGAAAGAAGTGGTCTTCCCAGATCGTCAGACCATCTTTAGTCTCCACACACTCTTGTGAGACGCCCGGTCCCAGCACTTCGCTGAGCCCATAGATGTCAACAGCATCGATACCCGCCCGCTGCTCGATCTCGATGCGCATCCCTTCGGTCCATGGTTCGGCCCCGAATATGCCGATTTCAAGCGAGGTGGAACGAGGGTCGATTCCCTGACGCTCCATCTCATCGAGGATGTTCAAGAAATAGGACGGGGTGACGAGGATGATCCTCGGCTCGAAGTCGGTGATGAGTTGCACCTGCTTGGCTGTCTGACCACCACTCATCGGCACGACCGTGCACCCAAGCTTTTCCGCGCCGTAGTGTGCACCGAGCCCACCGGTGAATAGCCCGTACCCGTAGCCAACATGGCAGATGTCGCCCGGACGTCCACCTGCGGCATAGATCGACCGAGCCATCAGTTGCGACCACATCTCGATATCGGCTGCCGTATAGCCAACAACCGTTGGTTGGCCGGTCGTACCGCTCGATGCGTGTACGCGAACGACATCGCGGCGAGGCACAGCAAACATCTCGAACGGGTAGTTGGCTCGAAGGTCGTCCTTTACGAGGAAAGGACATAGCGAGAGGTCTTCGAGCTGCTTTACATCAGTGGGGTGGATACCCACTGCGTCGAATGCATCTCGGTAGTGATCGACGTTGTCGTACGCGTGCGCAAGCGTCCACTGCAGCCGCTCAAGTTGCAGCTCTCTCAGTTGCTCGACGGGGAGCGTCTCGACCGGTTGATACCCCTGATTCATGGGACGGTCTTATCGCGCCTGTCGCCCAAACTCGTAGACGGAGCGGGCTTAGCCGTTACTGCCGTCTTCTTCTGCAGCGGTCAATTCCGGTGTGATGAAAGTCGGAGGTGCGGAACGGTCGAGGTGAGCAACCCAACGCTTTGTAGGCGCTTCACCCTCTGGGACTGCAGCAGATCCGGTAGCCGACCGCTTCGACATCGAAACGATCTGGGACTGCATGTCTCGGATTTGCCGCTGCAGCTCGGCCATCTCGCGCTGTTGAGCGAGTGTCTGGTCGTCCTTAACCATCTCGCCGTGATCCACGTTCTGGGACTCGGTGAGTTCGGTGCGAAGCGCGGTGACTTCTGCTTCCAGGTCCGCATGCAGCTTGTCACTTGATGAGTCGGCCTCTGCGCGCAGTCTGCTAGCGGCCTCGTCGACCTTGCTGCCGACTTCCAACGATGCCTGATCGATTGCCGATTGCAGGGCCTCGACCTCTACAGCGAGACTGCGTAGTTCCTCTGGGTCGAACCCAGATGACGCTGCCGCAGCAGTCTCCGCGCCCTTAGCGATTTGGCGCGCTTGCTCGGCGACTTCACGAGCCTTCTCGGCTTCAGCCTTTGTTTCGGCTTGCAATGCAGTGACCTCTTCAGAAGAACGAACCGCGACGGTCTCGGCACCCTCGGCGATACTACGGACTTCCTCGGTGGCCTTACGAACCTTCTCGGCTTGCCCTTCGGCTTCGGCTTGCAACGCTGCAACTTCGTCGGAGGAACGCTCTGCGACGTATTGCGCTTTCTCGGCGATCACGCGAACTTCCTCGGTGGCCTCTTTTGCCTCGTGAGTCTCTTCTGCGAGGTTCTGAGAGCGTTCCGAGGTTGCTTCGGCGACCAGTTGCGCGTCGGCTGCCATGTGGCGGTTTTTGTCGATCGCTTCGAAGAGATCGCTGACGGCAATGTCTACCCGCTCTTTAGAGAGGGTCTTGTCTACCTGGAGGTCAAAGACGAGCTGTTCGAGTTCGAGCGTCGTTTTGTTGAGGTCACTGAGATCGGCGTCGAGGCGTTCGCGGACCACGTTGGTCTGAGCGATGACGGCATCGATATCGATACGAAGCTCTTGGGCATACGCCTCGATGTAGGCGCGCAGGTTCTCAACCTCTGAGCGAGAATCGGTGAGCGCTTGCTCCAAGAGCACTACTCGTGCGTCAAGCCAGCGAACGTCGCGCTCCATATCCAACGCAGCCGAAGTCGCTTCCGCGCTGGGTGTTGAGCTTGCGGGCGGCACATGGGCGTCACCGCGGCTGTGGGCAACGGTCTCTTGGAGATCGGCCACCTGGTGAGCCAGCTGCTCAACGATGGACCACAGGTCTCCTCTGGCTGCTTCTTCGGCTCCGGAAAGAAGCTGATGAAACTGCTTTGCCTCGCGAACGTGGTCGGTCACGTCGCTATCGCTGGTAAGTCTCGGCCACTCAATGTCGCGCTCTGCCATGGCTAAAGGGTTACCACAGCAATCCACCATTTCGTTAGCGAAAGGCCAATCGAACTACAACGATGGGAGGAACGGCCTGTTCAAACTCCATGCAAGACTGGAGAAATGGCCTATCAAGAGCTCTCCACTGACTCTGCTATTACTCAAAGTTCCGTTGAACTTCTGCAGGCCATGATCCAAAACGCCTGCGTAAACGACGGATCCCCCGAATCGGGTAACGAGACCCGCAACGCTGATGCACTCGCCAGTGTGCTCGAGGGCAGTGGGCTGGAAATCGAACGCTACGAACCGCGTGCGAACCGCGGCTCCATAATTGGACGAATCGAGGGATCTGATCCCGAAGCGCCAAGCCTCTGTCTTTTGGGGCACACCGACGTTGTGCCAGTTTCGGAGTCCCAGTGGCGCCACGACCCCTTTGGTGGCGAGATTATCGACGGCGAAATCTGGGGCCGCGGCGCCGTGGACATGTTGAACCAGACCGCGGCGATGGCGGTCGCTTTTCGCCATCTTGCCGACACCGGCTTTCGTCCACGAGGCGACCTGGTCTTCTTCGGGGTTGCTGATGAAGAGGCAGAGTCGGGGGTCGGCGCAACCTGGTTTGCCGAGAACGAACGTGAAGCGATGTGGGCTGACTATGTCCTGACCGAAACCGGTGGTCTCCATCTCGGCACAGCCGACGAACCACAATTGCTCATTCACGTCGGTGAGAAAGGCGTCGATTGGCGGCGACTAACCGTTCGAGGAACCCCCGGGCACGGGTCGCGACCATTTCGAGCCGACAACGCGTTGGTTAAGGCGGCGGCAATCGTGCAACGACTCGCCGACTACCGCCCTGCCCCAAAGTTTCACGAACTTTGGCAACAGCAGGTGATGGGCTTTGGGTTGGATGACGACACGACAGCAGCGCTTCTCGATCCGGGTTCGATCGAGAGCTTCCTCGACGAATTCCCGCTCGAAGGGGTGGCCGGCCACTTCCACGCCTGCACCCACACCACCTTCTCCCCAAACGTCTTGTCGTTCGAAGATGCCCAAAAAACGAACGTCATCCCATCGGAGGTGAGCATCGAAGTCGATATCCGAACGCTCCCTGGTGACGACCCCGAAACGGTTGACGAGCACCTCAAAGAAGCGCTCGGCGAACTGTACGAACACGTGACGATCGAGGCCCTCTCGCAGTATCAGTCGACCATGTCCCCGATCGATACTCCACTGTGGGCATCGATCGAGCGGTCAGCACAGCGGCCGTTTCCAAATTCACGAATCGCTCCGCACCTGATGGTGGGTTTCACCGACTCACAGGTCTACCGAAAGCTCGGTGCGGTGGCCTACGGTGCGGGTGTGTTCAGCCCCACCCTCGACGCCATCAACTTCTCCGAGCGTTTTCACGGAAACGACGAGCGGATCGACATCGAATCCATGGCGCTCACAACGCAGTTCTTCATCGACGTCGCCAAGGACTTCTTGGGTTAAGCGACCGTTCGCTTAGTCGGCACGACGGGAGGCGATGAACGCTCCGCCGATCGTCAGCACGGCTCCCACGATCGTGATTGCGGTAACCGTGTCGTTCCGAATCGTGACCCCCAAGATCAACGACACCACCGGGATGAGATAGGTGATAAACGACGCCCGCACTCCGCCGACCCGCCCGACGAGGGTGGCCATGATCCAGTAGGCCATGCCAGTGCCGATCGCTCCGAGGAACACGACGGCGGCTATCGGGCCGACGGTGAACTCCGCACCGGGCAGCGACAAAAGGCCAAAGGGAAGAACCCAAATCGTGGCGAATCCTAAGACCTCGCTCATGAGGACGACGGCCCCGTACTTCGCTTGCAGTGGGGGCGCGATATTGACCGCGAAGCCATAACAAAGCGTCGCGGCCAGAACCAGCACGACCCCGAGAATCTCGGTCGACCCGCCCGACGAAGAGCCGAGGCTGATCAGCACAACGCCCGCGAACCCGATCAGAATGCCGATGCGTTGCAGCCCTCCGGGCACCACACGAACGAGCAGCGCGGACACGACGCCGGCAAAGACCGGTGTGGCGCCATTGAGCAGTCCTGTGACCGCAGAGTTGATGTGTTCCTGGGCGAGCGGGAAAAGTGTGAAGGGCACGGCCACCCACACGAACGACAACACAATGATCTGTTTGCGGTCTTCTCGCGACACCCGGGTTGTGGCAGGGCGCCCCAGGCGAAGCGCCCACAACGTCAGCGCGCCAAAGCCGACACGACCCAAGGTGATCACGCCCGGGGTGAGGCCTTCCAGTGCCTCGGCGATCAAGAGAAAGGAGGAACCCCAAATCAGAGATACGCCAAGAAAGAGACCCCAGTCCCCTGTCGAGAACTGCCCCGCATTCTCTGCGTCAGCGGAGGCGATAACCGCCGATCTAGCCATCTACTCAGACTAACGCGCAACGAGCATTGCGGATTCGTTACGAAAACCCGTCAAGAATTTTTGGGTTCGTCCCGAAGTAGGTGTTTGTACCCACCCACATGAGCCGTCCGGCCCACCCCTCGGGCCAGGCGGCTCATGCCGGTTGGCCCACGGTTTCCATTGGCCCCTAGAGCGAGGTGTAAAGAGGCTTGTTCGTCTTCTTATTGCAGGTGCGAGATCTCTTGATCAACCACCGTCTCCATTTGTTTCTGGTCTACATGGGCCTCGTCTGGGCGGTCTGGGGTTGGAAGGCCTGGCTATCTCGCCGCTATCGCCCGTTCACGGGGGCATGCGATGTCACCACGGCGGTCCTCATCCCGGTGGTGGACGAACCAGAGGATCTCTTCCGAGATGTTCTCAATCGGATCATTGCTCAGGAGCCCGATGAGATTCACGTCGTCATCAATGGCCCCCGCAACGATGCACTCGAGCACATCTGCGCCGAGTACGAGGAGGTCGATGTCACCTGGACCGAGGTACCCGGCAAGCGCAACGCCCTTCGGATAGGTGTCGAGGAGACCACGAGCGAAATCTGTGTCCTTGTTGACTCCGACACGATTTGGACAACCGACACCCTCGATGAACTGGTTCGCCCCTTTGCCGATCCCGAGGTCGGCGGCGTCACCACCAGGCAGCGAATACTCGAACCCGAGCGCCACATCCTGAGTCGCTGGGCTGACTGGATGGAGTCGCTTCGCAATGAGTACGCCATGCCAGCAATGTCGATGCACGGCACCGTGGGGTGCTTGCCTGGCCGAACGATTGCATTCAGGCGTGGCGTTCTGGTCGAGGCAATGGAGCACTTCCTGACCGGGCGCTTCCTCGGCATCTTCCTCGAGGTCAGCGACGACCGGACGCTGACCAATGAATGCCTCCGTCAAGGGCACAAAGCCGTCTACCAATCGACCAGCCTCGTGTACACAGATGCCCCGCTGGAGTGGAAGAAGATGGCCAAGCAACAACTCCGTTGGGCCCGCGGTTCGCAATACAACACGCTTCGCATGTTTCCCTGGATGTTGAAGAACGCTCGCCCACTCGCCTTCTTCTACCTCGCCGACATTGTCCTTCCGTTCTTGTTGCTTGGTGCGTACCTCGGTTGGATCGTCCGCCAGTTCGTGGTGACCGACATTGATCTGTTCGCTCCATGGGTCGATCAGTTCGGACGCATCGGCGGCGGCCTTGTGGTCTCGATCCTGGCTATCACCGCCTCGGTCGCCAGCAGCGCGCTTCGTCAGTCCCGTCACCTCCGCGAGCGCCCGAGCGACCTTTGGAGGATTCCGACCTTCCTGATCATCTCCACACTCATGCTGATGCCAATTCGCATGCTGGGTTTCACCCGGATGGCACACAACTCGGGTTGGGGCACTCGTGCCGGGGGCTTCGCTGGTGAATCCAGCCGCAACCCCCAGGCGCTCATCCCCTACGGCCTAGCGATTGCGATGGTCGCGGGCATGGCCATTTATCAGCCGTGACCTCCTCGTAAACGAACCGCACCCAAGCCAAAACCCGACCCTCAACCACCTCTACCTCTACCTCACCGAACGGACCCTGATGACCTCTACCCCGTCCTCGCCCACCTCGGCACCTCAACCGCGACGATCACTACTGGGGATTGGTGGACCGATCTTCAACGCCATGTTGGTCACCACTCTCATGGCAATTTCCTTTGCCGCGGTGGCACTGCCCGAACGCACAGATGAGACCACGACGTCAACCGCCGCCTTGCCCTTCGAGGAACCCACCGACATCGAGGACTCGTCGGCAACAGCGGCGACAGACACCACGACGCCCACCGACTCTGACTCGACAACCACACCACCACCCGCTGCCACTACAGAGACCGCACCACCTGAAGAGGCCGAGGGGAGCCCTGTTCTCGAGGAGGGCAGTGTCGTCGAAGTCGAAGAGGTCAACCTCCTCGGAGGAATCGCAGACACGACCGTCGACAACACGCCGAGGGTTCAATCGCCCGCCGCTCCCACGCCGACTATCCAAGAAGTGGAGCGGGTCGTCTACCGCACCGAACGGGTCGTTGTCGAAGTTCCAGCCGAGACCATCCCCAGACGACACGAGTGCAGCGACTTCGCCACCCGCCCCGACGCCCAAATCGCCTTTGACGCCGATCCCGAAACCTTGGCGCACTTCGACGGTGATGGCGACGGTTTGGCCTGTGAGCAGTTGATCGACCCCACACCGCCGACCCCAGCGCAAACTCTCTGCACGGACTTTCCAGAGTGGACGGCTGCCCAAGCGACATTCCTCAACGACCCAGACGGGCTAAGCCATCTCGACGGAGACGGGGACGGTCGAGCGTGTGAGCAACTCCCTGGAACCCCACCCGATGAGCCAGAACCAGCTCCCGCTGCGGCAGTGCTGTCCGCCACGGAAGTTCTGCAACAGAACGGTGTCTTTGGGCTTCACACCCGAGAGGCACCCTGGTGGATGGGCGAGGTCGACTACCTCTCACGCCTCATCGGCAAAGCGCCGAACAACCTCCTGTTCTTCTCGAACTGGGCGACACCATTCCCCGCCGAGCAGGTACAGAACGCCTGGGATCGATCCATGACACCGCAGGTGGCATGGGAACCGGTGATCCCGGGTGCGGACCGACAGCCGACACTGCGCGAAATCGCCGATGGCGATTGGGATGCTTACATCGACGATTGGGCGGCCGCCGCGGCAGCCCACGGGCAACCTATCGTTCTCCGGCTCGCAGCCGAAATGAACGGCAACTGGTACTCGTGGTCGGAAGGTGTGAATGGAAACGAGGCCGGCGACTTCGCCGACATGTGGCGCCATGTACGTGGACGATTCGACGCCGCCGGGGCCGACAACGTGGTCTGGCTCTGGAGCGTCAATCGTTCCGACAATCTCCGCACGGAAATTGCCGACTACTGGCCCGGCGAGGACTACGTCGATTGGGTTGGTATCGCCGGCTACTGGCGAGGCTTCTCCGGGGCTCCTGAGCCAACCTTCAGCGCGATCTTTGATCGAACGCTCGGCGAACTTCGCTCACTTACCGACAAGCCCATCTTGTTGGCCGAGGTTGGTGCTGGCACCGATGTCGACACCGATCGAGCGCGCTGGCTCACAACGCTCTTCGACGGACTCGAGGCCAACCCAGACATCATTGGCTTCGTCTACTTCAACGACGTGAAGTCCGGTGGCGATTGGCGAATTCAGTTCAGCCAAACCCTCGTCGATATCTTCGCCAATGGCGTAGCAAACGAGCGTTTCCCTACCGGGCTACTCCCAACCGGAATGGAGCTCGGCGATCGTCTCAACGTTCCCGCCCACAATGACCCCGACAACACCGGGCTTGCCGATGTCGTCACGGACAACAGGGTCGAGGCCACGATCCGCGAGGAAGCCGAAGTCGATGGCTAGATGATCTTTCGAGAGGCCAACTCGGCAATCTCATCACCCGTCAGGTCCAACAATTCAGCCAGGACTTCCTCGGTGTGTTGGCCCAGCGTCGGCGGAGCGTTGCGATACTCCACTGGCGTAACGGATAGGTGCAACGGGTTTGCGACCCCTGGCGCGGACCCTGCGAGCTGGTGAGGTAGATCGATTCGGCCACCTCGGTGCATCACTTGGGGTTCTGCGAAAGCCTCGCCGATGTTGTTGATGACCGCGGTCGGAACACCGACATCACCGAGACCCTCGAGCACCTCAGATCGGGTCTTTGGACGCAGCGCCTCTTGTAGCAGGCCCGCAAGCTCGACCCGATGCTTATTTCGATCGGGATTCTCGGCAAAGCGCTCGTCAGCTCGTAGGTGCGAAAGGTCGAGCCAGTCGCATAGCGAGGCGAACTGTCCATTGTTCCCACACGCGATCACCACTCGTCCGTCTGCGACATCGAAAGGTTGGTATGGGGCGAGGCTGGGGTGCCATTCCCCCGTTCGCCCCGGAGACTCCCCGCTCACCAAGTAGCTCAAGGCTTGGTTGATAAGAAATGCCATACCCGAGTCGAGCAGCGCGACATCGACGTGTTGACCCTCGCCCGTCCGCTCTCGGTGATAGAGCGCCGCGAGAATCCCAACCGTCGTGTACATGCCGGTGGCGAGGTCGGTTATCGCGACGCCGGTCCGCATCGGCCCTCCGCCAGGCTCCTCGTCGGGGCGGCCGGTAATGCTCATCATCCCGCTCATTGCTTGAGCGAGGTAGTCATAGCCGGGCTTGTTTGCCAGTGGACCATCCTGACCAAACCCGGTGATGGACGCGTAGATGATGTCGTTTCGAATCTCGCGAAGCGACTCGTAGTCAAGGCCCTTCTTGGCGAGCGAGCCAACCTTGAAGTTCTCGACGACGACGTCGCTGTGCTTGGCGAGAGCTCGGATCAAGTCTGCCCCCTCGGGCGAACCAATGTCGACCGTGACCGATCGCTTGCCTCGGTTGATGCTCAGGTAATAGGAAGACTCACGAGTTTCCTTCCCCGACGAATCCGGTAGCCACGGCGGCCCCCATTGACGGGTCTCATCTCCAACCTCTGGGCGTTCGATCTTGATGACGTCTGCTCCCAGATCGGCAAAGTGTTGGGTGCACGATGGTCCGGCGAGGACTCGAGACAAGTCGAGTATGCGGACTCCGCTAAGCGCACCCGGAAAGGGGAATTCGGTCATTGCGTGAGGCTAGCGGTCGATGGACAAGAGCCGCCTCCACTGCGATTGCAGAAACCGCCTACGATGGAAAACCGATGACCTCACGATCCCAAACCATGCTGACCGTGATCGGCGCACTTCTCGCAGCCGGCGCGATCTTTGCTGCATGCAGCGGTGGCGCAGAACCAGCCGAACTCGACAACGCGGCGGGTGCAGCGGCCAGCAGCACCACGAGCGAAGTCACTACCGACACCGCCGCAAACGGCTCGCAGATTTCATTCGCTGCCGATGTCCAGCCAGTTCTCGAAGAGAATTGCGTCTCGTGCCATTCGGGCACCGGCCCTGGCACCACCCACCTCGTGATGGAATCGGCAGGCGACGTTGCGACCATCGCCGATTTCATGGCCTTTCGCGTCGAGGCGGGAGAAATGCCCCCGGCGCCGTTGAGCGGGCTTCAGGAGATCGCCTACCAGTTCGATCTGGAGATGACCCCTGAGGATCGACAAACCATTATCGATTGGGCCGCTGGTGGAGCCGAGCTCGACGTCGCGCAAGACACGGCCCTTACGGCGACCTCGCAGACCTTCCCGCCGATCGATGCCGATCTGGTTCTTGCAGCCGACGGGCCCTACCCCGGATCGGACAAGCTCGACGACTACCGCTGTCGAATCATCGATCCCGAATTCACCGAGACCAGCTGGGTGACCTCGATCGAAACTCGCATCGACGAGACCCGCGTACTGCATCACAGCATTATTTCCAGACTCCCCGCTGAGCTTCGAGACGAAGCCGAGCTGCTCGATGGAGCCGATGGCGCACCGGGTTGGAATTGCCAGACCGTGTCCACCGTGGGAGGGGAGTTCCTTGAGTCTGTTGCCGGTTGGGCACCTGGCACCGGTCCAGTCACCCTCCCGGAGGGGACCGGAGTGCAAATGGAAGCTGGCGACACTTTCGTTGTGCAGTGGCACTATCACTACGACGACGAGCCTCTTCCCGATAACTCTGGTCTCGCCCTCGAGATCGCTGATGAGGCGGAGATCGCTGCTGCCGGAGGATCCCTGAACGCCGCCCGGTACAGCTCGCTCACCGGGCCTGCCGAAATCCCATGTGCAAGCTTTGAAAGCGGTCCCCTGTGCGATCGTGACGCAGCAATCGAGCGAATCATCGATGAGTTCGGCTTCGAGTCAACCTTGCTTCCGACCTTCATCAACCGACAGTGCGGTGTTACTCCAGAAGACTTTGCGCACTTCACCGATGGTGTTGCGAGTTCGAGCTGCGATCTCCCTGCGCCGGTCGGTCAAGTCATTCAGATGACGCCCCACATGCACGAGCTCGGGACCACCTACCGCCTGACGCTAAATCCCGACACGCCAGAAGAACGCATCCTCATCGATATCGATCAATGGGACTTCAACTGGCAGCTGGGCTACTACCCCGTCGAAGAACTCACCTTCGATAGCGACGATGTGTTGCGCCTCGAATGCGGCTGGGACCGGGCTCTGTGGCCCGCCGGAGTCGAGAGCCGTTACGTCGTGTGGGCCGATGGCACCCAAGACGAAATGTGCTTCACCGGCCTCGCCGTGGGTTAGCCCCACCAGAAAATCTGTGGTCAGCCAGCATGCCTATTGTCCGCTCACGGACCACAGATTTTCTACCTAGCTGCTGCAGCTGAGCATGGAACATCCCACCCGGGTGCGAGCCCAATCGGGTCGCAGTTCAGCAAAGCGTTCCCGACCAGGTTGTTCGACGTAGGGGTTTCGCATCACGTCGAGCAGCGTCGTGATCTCGGAGAAGTCGCCTTGCTCGGCTGCATCGATAGCGAGTTGCGCGAGGTAGTTGCGCATGACGTACAGCGGGTTCACCGCGTCCATTGCCAACTTGCGTTCTCCGTCTGAGCGGCCTTCGGCACGAAGCCTGGTCGTGTACTGGTCGAGCCACTGCGCCCACCGGCCTCGCACCTCGTCGGTGAGTTCTTCCTCTGGCCTATAGAAGGCAGACATCAGTGGCGCCAACGGGTCATCGTTGGAACCCTCGTCGCTCGAAACGAGAGCGAGCCCGCGATAGAAGAGGGTCATATCGGTCTCGGCAACTCGGAGCAGTTCGAGCAGTTCACCCACCAGCGCTTCGTCTTGTTCACCACGCCATTCGGCGAGACCGAGCTTGGCCTGCAACATGTCTTGGTGCGCCTCGCCGAAGATGGTCACGTAGCCATCGATGGCATCCTGGAGCGGTTCGGCGTCCTGGATCAAGGGGAAGAAGGCACTGCCCAATTGTGCGAGGTTCCACTGACCGATGCCGGGCTGATTGCCAAAGCGATACCGGCGACCTTGACGGTCGGTGGTGTTGGGGGTCCAGTCAGGGTCAAAGTTGTCGAGCCAGCCATAGGGGCCGTAGTCGATGGTCAACCCGAGGATCGACATGTTGTCGGTGTTCATCACACCGTGCACGAAACCCACCCGATGCCAATGCACGATCATTTCGGCGGTGGAACGAACCACCTCACGAAACATCGCCGCGTAGGTGTTAGGCGTCGGGTTGCCATCCTCGGGCCACAGGTGTGCGAAGTGTTCGCGGATGGTGAAATTGGCGAGGGCACGGAGTTCGTCGATCTCGCCCAAAGACGCAGGCAATTCAAAGCTTCCAAACCGAATGAAGTTGGGCGCTACACGACAAACGATGGCCCCGGGCTCCAATGCCGGGTTGCCGTCGTACAACATGTCGCGCATCACTTCATCGCCGGTCAGGCTCAACGACAGGGCTCGGGTCGTCGGGATGCCAAGGTGAAACATGGCCTCGGAGGTCACGAACTCTCGAACCGACGATCTCAGCACGGCGAGTCCGTCGGCCGAGCGTGAGTATGGGGTCCGGCCGGCGCCCTTGAGCTGGAGCGTTTGGCGAGCTCCGTCCGGTGTACGTAGCTCGCCGAGGTTGATCGCGCGACCGTCTCCCAGCTGGCCCGCCCAGTTGCCAAATTGGTGACCGCCATAGCGCATAGCGAAAGGGTCCATGCCGGGCAAAACCTTGTTGCCGGTCACCAGGTCGCGGAAGTCATCGCTTGCGAGCTGGCTTTCGGTCAAGCCGAGTAACTCGGCAACCTCACTCGACTCCGCGATGACCCGGGGCGCTGCGGTAGGGGTCGGCTGCACCCGACTAAAGGCCGCTCCCGGTGCCTGATGCGACAACGTGGTCGGGTTTGGATCCGCTGCCAACTCGGCGGTGAATCGATTGTCGAACTCGAGATCGGCGAGAGCATCCATAGCTCTAGTCAACCTCATAGAAGCGGGTTTATGGCCGTTCAGGCCCTACGGAGAAGCCAACCGCCGCGCCACCGCCCGGAAGATTGCGCGCCCAGGTCTGGCCGCCATGCAGTTCAGCGACTCGGGCAACGATCGCGAGGCCAATGCCGTTTCCAGGTCTGGTGCGCGCAGTGGGCGACCGGAAGAAGCGATCGAAGATATGTGGCAGATCCGCCTCAGCAATCCCGGGACCACGGTCGTGCACTTCAATACGGGCACCATCGACCACGACACCAATGGGCTGTTCAACCGGTGAGTACTTCACGGCATTGCCGATCACATTAGATAGTGCGCTGCGCACCATATTGGGCCGAACATCGACCGATCCCGCTCGTTCAACATCGACGGTCACCGACCTTCCATCGCGTTGCTCAGCTGCGGCGGCCACTTCTGTTGCGAGCTCGGCCAACGAAGTCGCAACCGGCACTTCTTCGATTTCTGTTGGGTCCGACGCCAAGCTCACCAATTCCGCGACGAGGTCAGAGAGCCGCACGAGCTCGGCCGCAGCTCCGGTCAAGATCTCCTGACGCTGTTGCACAGGGAGATCCGGGGTCGAGTCCAGGAGATCGATTTTCAGTCGAAGGCTCGTCAGCGGGGTACGAAGCTCGTGGCTTGCATCGGCGACTAGTCGACGCTGTTGATCACGGCTGGTTTCAAGCGCGGAAAGCATCTGATTGAACGAGGTTGCAAGATCGCCAATTTCGTCACGGCGGTCGACCTCAATGCGACTCGGAAGATCCTGTCGAATCGCCATGGACTTCGCCGCCGCCGAAACCGCAATAATCGGAGCGGTCAAACGGTGTGCCACGAGCGCTCCGAGCGCCCCGGCGACCGCGACACCTAGGAGCGACCACAAAATGATTTGGCGCCGCAGAACCGACAAGGCCGACTCGACATCTTCGACGTTTCGTGCGACCTGCACGACGACCTGACCATTCGGACCGGTCGGAGCGGTGGCCATTCGCCATCGTTCGCCATCGATTTCGATGGTCTGCAACCGTGGCGCTGTCGCGATGTCGACCTCGGGGAGGCCGTCGTCAAAGACGAGGGCGCCGCGGGCGTCGGTGATACGGATACGAGTGAAGACACGCTCATCGCTGGGGCGCTGCTCCAAGACATCTCCAAAAGCTCGGCCCCGCTGCCCAGCGCGAACCTCACCGATGAGCTCACGAGGTTCTTCGGCGACGCGAACGATTCCGCTGTCGAAGGCTTCACGTTGCGTTTGCGACGCGACCACCCAAAAGGTCGCAGCGCTGAGAAAAATCGCAAAGGCAGCGGACGCTGCGACGACGAGCGCGAGTCGACTTTGGAGTCGCACTATTGGACCCTTGCGACGTATCCGACGCCGCGCTTGGTGTGTATGACGCGTCGGCCGCCATTGGCTTCGAGCTTCTTGCGGAGTCCGGAGACAAACACCTCAAGACTGTTCGAGCCGATGTCCTCCTCGTATCCCCACACGTGGATCTGGATGTCGTTGCGTTCGAGGACGCGATCGGCATTCTCGAAGAGATAGGTGAGCAACTCAAATTCGATGCGAGTCACGTCGATCTCTTTGTTGGCCCGAGTAACGCGGCGGGCACCGAGGTCGATCACCACATCGTCGAGTGCCAATGTGCCCTCCCCGGAATCGGTTGTACCGACGATGGCGAAGGACCGGATCAAGGCTCGCACCCGGGCTAACAATTCATCGAGCGCAAATGGTTTAGGCAGATAGTCATCGGCTCCAGCGTCCAGGCCAGCGACGCGGTCGGCCACGTCTTGACGGGCGGTCAACATCAAGATCGGGCCGGAGAATCCCGCTACTCGTAGCCGTCGACATGTTTCGAGACCATCGATTCCAGGAAGGTTCAAATCGAGGATGACGAGATCGGGTTCGAAGTCAGTTAACGATGCCTCGGCGAGCTCGCCGCGTTCGATCCCGCGCACCTCATAGGACTGCACCTGCAAAACGACCGCCAACGACTCGCGCACACCCTGATCGTCTTCGACGACCAGAATTCTGGTCGGAGATTCGGGACGTGCGTCATCGGTCATACCACGACAGTAGCCAACCGGGGTGAGAGGAAGCTGAAGGCAGATGAGAGAAAGCTGAAGCTTCTTACTTTCCTTTCAGGGACTGATCAGGACCTCTTTCGCCGGCTATCAGATGCTCTTTGTCGTGATGCCATTCGATAGTTATCGCCGCAGCGTGCGGCAACGAAATTTGAGAATACGAAGGAATTCCAGAATGAAAGAACGTAAGACACTCTCTCTGATCGGCGCTGGCGCCATCGGGGTAGCAGCTATCACCCTTGGGACTGCAGGCATTGCCGGCGCCCAAAACAGCGACGGACCCCCCGCCACCGACCGGACGTCTGAGGACTCGGGCCGCGAAGGACACAAGGCTCGTCGTCAGGCCCGGGTGGAAAGCGCCGTCGAAGATCTGATCGCCGAGGGTGTCATCACCCAAGAGCAGGTCGATTCAGCCGACTCACTGCGTGCCGTAGTGCAATCCCAGCGCGACGAAGCTCGTGCGGACAAGGCGCAAGCCCTCGCCGACGTTCTTGGTCTTTCCGTCGAGGATCTCCAAGCCGCCAAGGAAGAGGGCACGTCGGTCGCCGAACTTGCCGGCGATGACCTCGGCGCTGTTGTCGATCTCTTCACCGAACGCGCAACCACACGCATCAACGACGCTGTCGCGAGCGGACGAATCAGCCAGGAACAAGCCGACGAGCGTCTCGCCGGCATCGAAGACCGCATCGAATCCCGCCTCGAAGACGGCGGCGGATTCGGTAAGCGTGACCAACGCGGACACAAGGGCAACAAAGGCGCCCGTAACGCAGACGGAGAACAGACAGACTTCTCCGCATAAGTCCCCCACAGCTGCGGGATCCACCACCTGCAGAGGGCCAAGGCGCAGCGTTGTCTTCATAGGGCAGCGCTGCGCTTCTCGTTTTGCGAACAAGTAACGAAGTGGGGACACCACAGGTAGCCCGATCCGGCTTTGCCGGTCGGGCGGAAAGGGGCCTCCGGCCAGCAGGCGCGAGGTCGAGGCTCGCTAGGGCCGGATCCGAGCCCTGGAGGGCGAAGCCCGGGAAAACAGCGAACTCAGGTATAGAAGGGGTTCTCGCCAGCGGAGTGATCGGTGGCGTCGATGACCTCGGTGACCTCGGGGATCGCGTCCATGATGGCGGTCTTGATACCTTCGGTAAGCGTCATTGCGCTCATCGAACAGCCTTGGCAACCGCCACCCATTAGGACGTGCACGTCGGTGTCGTTCTCTACCTTGACCAAGCTGGCAAACCCGCCGTGAGCGGCGAGGGCTGGGTTGATACTCAGATCGAGAAGCTGCTGCACCTTCTCCGACAGGGTACCCGTTAGTTCAACGTCCTCGGGAGCGAGAACCGGCGGACGATTTGGGTTGCGAATTACCAGACCGCCCTGCATGGGGTTCGACGGAATGTCGAGGGTCGAGCCGGTCATGTCTTCAACGCTGTCGGCCGGGATGATCACCGTCAGCTCGCCAACCTCGTACACAAGCGAGCCTTCGGGTGCCTCAGAGATCGATTCGAGGGAAAGGTCATAGTCAAACTCGACACCACGGGTACCCACGATCATGACCCGAAGGCCGGTGTCCTCGGCGTCGTCCTCGCCATTTCGTATCTCGAGCACTTTTTCGAGCGCTGTATCGGTAATCGACAGCACGAGGCCGTCACCCTCAGCACTGGGCGCAGCCGACTCGACATCGTCGCCATCGACCTGGTCACTCACGGTCTCACTCATAGGGCCAAGCGTAGAGCCGAGGTACCCATTTGCGGTCCGTGCATGTCAGCTAGCCCTCAAGTTCCTCACTGAGATCTAGCCACGCCTCCTCCAACGCTTCGATATCCCCGGTGATCTCACCCAACTCCGTGCCAATCCGTGCGAGTGCGTCGTGATCATCACCAGCCTCTTGCAACTCTTCGTTTAGCGAGCCGCGGCGCCGTTCGAGTGCAGCGGTCTTCTTCTCGTTGTCCTTCAGCAGATGACGCAGCGTGCTCTTCGAGCGGCCCGACGTTGCGCCCTGTTGCTTCGCAGGCGCGGACTTTTTGGCCGGCGCTGACATCGACGCGTCCGCACCTTGCTCGCGCCGGAAGTTCTCATAGGCCTCATATCCCCCTGGGCGCCGTCCAACGGTCCCCGCACCGTCGAATACGAACACATCATCGACGGTCCGCTCCAAGAACGCTCGATCGTGACTGACGACGACGACCGCGCCGGGAAAGTCTTCGAGAAAGTCCTCGAGCACTCGCAACGTGTCGAGGTCGAGGTCGTTGGTGGGCTCGTCGAGAAGCAACACGTTCGGGCGTTGAGCAAGGGTAATGAGCAGCTGCAGTCGGCGACGTTCGCCTCCGCTCAGCAGCTCGATCGGCGCGTATTGCACATCGCTGTCGAACCAAAAGCTCTCCATTAGAGAAACGTCGTGCCAGTCAGGTTTTGGAGCATCACCGACGACGGCTTCCCACACACGAGCCGACGGGTCGAGTTCAACGCCACGTTGATCAAAGAGCGCTAGATCGACAGTCGTTCCCCGCGCAACATTGCCCGCCGTCGGAGTACGTCTGCCCGCCATGATGTCGAGCAGCGTCGACTTTCCGGTGCCATTCGAGCCAACGATGCCAAGACGTTCGCGCCGATCGAGCGCGAGATCGACACCCTCGAAGAGCGGCGGGGAACCCGGGTGGGCGAACCCCACGTTTTCGAGCTCGACGACGTCGTTGCCGAGCCGTGGCGTACCGAAATGCAGGTCGAGGCTTCCCGTCCTCGCGGCTTCCTGTGCTTTGTGTTCGACGAGTTCGGTAGCAGAGCGAATGCGAGCCTTGGCCTTACTCGTACGCGCTGGAGCACCGCGGCGAAGCCATGCGAGCTCGGTGCGCGCCAAGTTCTTTCGTACCGCTTCTGCTTTCTCGGCCTGTTCTTCTCGCAGTGCCCTGCCCTCGAGGTAGGCGTCGTATCCGCCTTCATGAACGAAGAGATCACCGCGGTCCAACTCGATCACCCGAGTCGTCACCCGGTCAAGAACGTGACGGTCGTGTGTGACGAGCACGATCCCAGCCTTCGAGCGCGAGAGCCGGTCCTCCAACCACTCGATGGCATCGACGTCGAGATGGTTTGTCGGCTCGTCGAGTATCAGCAGGTCATGGTCTTGCACGAGCGCTCGAGCAAGGGCAACCCGTTTGGCCTCACCGCCCGAGAGCGTGTCGACCGACGCGTCCATGCGACCGCCCATCCCTAGTCGATCGAGAACCGCCTCGACCTCCCACGGAGAATCGGCAATTCCTGCGACGGCGTCTCGTACGGTCGCAGTGCCAAGATCAGGATTTTGCTCGAGGGCCACAATTGTCAGGTCTCGTGCTTGGCGAACCGAGCCGGATTCTGGCTCCACGATGCCTGAAAGCACGTTGATCAGCGTCGACTTGCCCGTTCCGTTCAAACCGACCACACCCACCCGATCCCCTCGGGAAATTGTCACCGAGACTCCGTTTAAGAGAGGACGACCGGGACGGGTCATCGTGATGTCGGTCGCGTCAACAAGAATCACCCGATAAAGCTACATGCAGTGGCGATTCACACCTTTTGTCTGACTGGGTTACGCTAAATAGTGTGAGCGACGTATGGCAAGGACCCGGCTGGTGGCTCGCCTCGGATGGCAAGTGGTATCCCGCAGATGCGGAACCGGGAGCCGTCTACGAAGGCGACGTCTCTAGCACTAGTGACGAACCCGTATCGGCTGGCGTCGATGCCCAAGTGGCGACCTCTCCCGAGGCCCCTATGGCAACCTCGCCAGAGCCGACCCTGACACAACCAGATTCGGTTCCTGCGAGCCCCACGGCGTTGCCGGACCCGTACACACCAGACATGGGCTCAACGAGTCTCGGCGATCCAATTGTTGAGCCGGTACATCCCGAGCCTGCGGCATCGTTTGCAGCGCCGACGGCCGCCCCAGAGATCTCCAACGATCTTCCTGATCCGGAGCCGCAGACCTCCAGCGGGGGATGGCAAAACATTACGACAGATCCCGCACCTGCTCCTGAAGTTGTTGCACCTACCGCACCCGCTCCTGAAGTGGCTGTACCAGCCGCCGCCGCACCCGCACCTGCACCCGAGGTTCCGGCGCCTACCGCCTCGGCTGCTCCTGAAGCTGGTTCTGAAGCCCCCGAGGAGGATGGATGGACCAGCGCCTACGACGAACGTCAGACCGTAAGCGAGATTCTCGGCGCGGCAGACTCCGATGCACCCTCGGACTCCCCACTGGCAAATGATGCTCGAGGGTCGAGCTTCTTTGGTGGCGCTGCCGCTACCCCAGACGTCTCGATGCCCGACATGGCCGCTCCCGACGTCTCAATCCCCGACATGGCGATGCCAGGTGTCTCGATCCCCGACATGGCCGCTCCCGACGTCTCAATCCCCGATGTCTCGATGCCAGATGTCTCGATCCCCGACATGGCCGCTCCCGACGTCTCAATCCCCGA
>CAYTUB010000001.1:44070-59566 GCA_964441145.1 uncultured Acidimicrobiales bacterium | reverse complement strand
ATGGCCGCTCCCGACGTCTCAATCCCCGACGTCTCAATCCCCGATGTGTCCATGCCCGACATGGCGATGCCAGATATGGCCGCTCCCGACGTCTCAATCCCCGACGTTGACACGCCGACTGTCGCCTCAACCAACATCGCAGACCTCTACAGCGACGAATCAAAGACTCAGCCAAACCCAGGACCGGAGCCCGTCGAGCGAGACGGTGCGTGGCGGAGACCAACAAAGGCTCCCCTCACTGGACGAGTGGGAATGGCCGCAACCGGCGACGCTCCACAAGTCGTGGATCTCGCCGTTCCACAACCCGCTCCTGAGGTTGAGGAGGAAACGCCCAAGCGCAGCATCCTTCCTGCTCTTGCGGGCCTCATTGGCCTGGCAATTCTGGTCGGCCTTGCCTTTCTTATCATTCAGCTTCTGAGTGGTTCCGACGACGCCTCGACCGCCGAGGAAGCAACTGCACCACCAACGTCGGCATCATCGGCACCGCCTGCCGAGGAGGCTCAGCCTGGACCCGACGAAGTGTCCGTGTTCGAGCTGCGCGCTGGCGATTGCATCGTCGGCGATATTGGCTCTGGGCAAGTCACCGAAGTGACCAAGGTCGACTGCGAAGTTGAGCACCAATTCGAGGTCTACCGAGAGGTACTGATCGACTCGTCGATCACCACCTTCGATGAGCCTGCAATCTCGGCCTACGCCGAGGATGTCTGTCGCACATCTCTTGAGGCCTACGTGCCTGTAGATGATGAGCGAGCTCTTATGTTCAAGTTCCTTCAACCAACCGAAGATTCTTGGAATCAGGCCGAAGAGCCGGATCGGGTAATTACGTGTCTACTCTTTGATGATGATGCACCGCTAATAGGAAGAGCAGCATGACCAACAACACCATCGAATTCTACTGGCGTCCAGGATGCCCTTTTTGTATGAACCTGGAGCGCAAGCTCAACAGCCTGTCCGTTCCGCTGAACAAGAAGAACATCTGGGATAGCCCAAAGGCCGCGGCCGCGGTCCGCGAGATCGCCGACGGAAACGAAACGGTTCCCACGGTCGTCATCGGCGCGGCGAAGATGGTTAATCCGAGTGCAGACCAGGTGCTGCAAGCAATCTCAAACAATGCACCTGAACTCATGCCTGAAGGAGTCGAGGCACCGACCCAAGGAAAGATGGGCCGAACGATCAACAAGTTCCTCGGCGGCGGCTGAACCTCTCGTACATCGACAAGCTTTCTCGCCGGCCTTCACAGGCCGGCACTTGTCATTTAAGCACCTGTTTTTCATAGGTTTCGCAGACGCTCTGCCTATCAAATTCAGTTTTAGTGGTAAATGGTCGATATTGAGCACTAAAGTACTGACCACGATCCGACTAGGGGCAAAGTATGAAAGCAGTGCAGTGCTAGACGAACTCTTCGCCGTATCTGAAACTCGCGAATGGGCCGACCACGGATTATGCGTTGGGAAAGCCGACCTCTTCTTTGCTCCCCCCGGTGAACGTCGAACCCGGCGCACCAAACGAGAGGCGCTCGCACGCGCCTATTGCGAGAATTGTCAGGCGCTTCTGGCATGTCGAAGTTGGGCCCGCAAGAACCGTGAGCACGGCTTCTGGGGAGGCGAAAACGAAGAGCAGCGCGCGGCACTGGGGTATCCTCCACGTAGTCCGTCGCGGCGCGCTGTCGCCGAGGTGGGCCGAGCAGCTGCCCGCGAGGCAGACAACGACGACCGCGAACCATTGGCTGGATAATGAGCACCTCTATTTCACTTGCTGAGGCCTCCGAACGCCTGGGCGTGCACTACATGACCGCGTATCGCTATGTCCGTACCGGACGTCTCCACGCGGAAAAGCAGGGAGGGCAGTGGCATGTTTCGCTCGCTGACCTCGAAGCTTTCAAAGAAGGCGGACCCGATGAGCCCGCCCCTCGCGGCGAACTCATCCCCCAGCTACTCATCGAACGACTGCTCGCAGGTGATGAGAACGGAGCCACCCAACTCCTCGAGTCATCGATGGCCTCGGGAGCCACCGCCGAAGAGGTGTATCTCGACTTTCTAAGCCCGAGCTTGATCGAAGTCGGTCAGCGCTGGCACGACGGGGATATCAGCATCGCCGACGAGCACCTTGCGACCTCGACAGCGTTTCGAGTGGTCAGCCGAATCGGCTCACGAATGGGGACCCGAGGGCGAAACCGGGGAACCATTGTTCTCGCCGTCGTCTCCGATGACCATCATGCGATGCCAACAGCCCTACTGCGCGACATCCTTCGCTCCAGAGGCTTCGAAGTGATCGACCTCGGTGCAAACACGCCTCCCGAGTCAATTCTCGAACGCGCGCAGGGAACCAACGACCTCATCGCAATTGGACTGTGCTCCTCGAAGCTGGGTAACGACGACATTGTCCGAGTGACCCTTTCGACGTTGAACGAGGCACTCGACGTACCCATCGTGATCGGTGGCTCAGCCTTCAGCGGTAGTGACCACATCACATCGCTCGGCACGTGTCGAGCTTCGACGTCTACGAGGCAGGCGATCGACATCTTCGACGAAATACACGCCCTTCGCATCGCGAGCTAGTTTCACGAAATGCCAGAAGGACATACGATCCACCGCCTTGCCAAGGATCTAAACACAACCCTGCGACCACAGCCGGTCACCGCGTCTTCACCCCAGGGCCCCTTCGCGACCGAAGCCGCGCAACTCGATGGCCGGTCGTTGCTGGCGGCCGAAGCATACGGCAAGCACCTGTTTCTCGATTTTGATGATGCTCCGCTGCTTCATATTCATCTCGGACTCATAGGCAAACTCCGCCCCAAACCCTCCGATAGCCCGGAGAAGGGTGCGATTCGCCTCCGACTGGTTGGCGAGGAACAGCTCTGGGATCTCACGGGGCCGATGGTGTGCGCACTGATCGACGACGACGACCGCGACAAGACCCTGAGCAAGCTCGGGCCAGACCCGCTTCGATCCGATGCCGATGCCGATGAGTTCGCGGCAGCGATAGCTCGCCGACGGATACCGCTCGCCGCAGCGCTCTTGGATCAAAAGGTCATCGCTGGCATCGGCAATGTCTACCGATCCGAGTTCTGCTACCTCGCTGGAATTCATCCCGAGGCGCCCGCGAACAGTCTGCGCCCAGAGCAGATCGACGAACTCTGGTCAATGGCGGTGACACAACTCAAACAAGGGGTCCGACTGAACCGGATCATCACACGGGTTCCCGATGAAGTCGGTGTTTCAGCTGGTCGAATCTCGGGCGACGACCGGCTCTACGTGTACAAGCGCGAGGGCCAACCCTGCCACCGGTGCGCCAGCGAGATTCGCTTGATCGAAGTTGCCAAAAGGAAAGCTTGGTATTGCCCCGAGTGTCAGGGATCCAATTGAGCTCCGCTGTCGACTACGACGCAATCCTGATCGTTTCCTTTGGCGGACCCGAAAAGCCAGAGGACGTGGTGCCGTTTTTGGAGAACGTAACCCGTGGCCGTGGCATCCCACGCGAGCGATTGGAACAGGTCGGCGAGCACTACTTCCTCTTCGGCGGGAAGAGCCCCATCAACGATCAGTGTCGAGCGCTCATCGATGCTCTGAAACCCGCTCTCGCCGACGCCGGTATCGACCTACCGATCTATTGGGGCAACCGCAATTGGGAGCCCATGCTCACCGACACCATCGCCCAGATGGCCGCGGACGGGATCTCTCGTGCGTTGGCTTTCGTTACCTCGGCAACGAGCTCATACTCGGGGTGCCGGCAGTATCGAGAGAACATCCTCGCGGCCTGCGAAGCCGTGGAGAACGCTCCACACATCGACAAGATTAGACAGTTCTACGATCACCCGGGCTTCATCGAGCCGATGATCGACAACGTTTCGCAATGCCTGGCGAACCTGCCTGACGCACGACTGGTCTTCACGGCACATTCGATTCCGATGTCGATGGCTAACACGTCCGATTATGTGGCGCAGCTCACCGAAGCCTCGCGACTCGTCGCCGCCGGTGCTGGTCACGACGACTTCGACCTGGTCTGGCAGTCGCGCAGCGGACCGCCACAGATTCCGTGGCTCGAACCCGATATCAATGATCACCTCGAATCGCTCAACGAAACCGGGACTCGTTCCGTGGTGGTGGTTCCCATTGGATTTATCTCCGATCACATGGAAGTGATGTTCGACCTCGATACCGAGGCGACCGCTACCGCCGAGCGGCTCGGCATGGCGATGTGTCGCGCCGGCACCGTCGGAACCGACCCACGCTTTATCCACGGCATCGTCGAGCTGATCGAAGAACGACGCTCCAATGGGCCTGTTCGAGCGCTCGGAAACCTCGACGTCCGACCCGACATGTGCGCGCCCGATTGCTGCCCCGCACCACAGCGGCCACCCTCAGCGCGCACCATCCGCGACCACGGAGCGTAGAGCATCTAGTTTTCGAGGGTCCCCGTAGGCCGGAACGGATCCATGAACCACGCTCTGATAGCCGAAAACGCATTGCACTATCGCAACGCTATGGTCGTCGACTCCTACACCGCTGGGCGATTCAACCCGGCCTCGGTCGCGGCGCTTGCTGTCGAATGTGGCGATCCAACAATCGATTCAGCAATTCGCCGTATCGGCACTGCGTGGACTCGCGGTGGTCTCGACCCCGAACGGCTCGGGAGGCCATGGACGGGCGATGACGTCGACCGTATTTTTGCCGACGACCCAAGCCTGCTCGACGCCATCGACGACATCATTCGCACCGTGCATCGAGTGCGTTTCTCCCGTCCTCGCCGTGCCCTCGACAAGCAGCAGCACGGAGCGCATCGCCCCGCCGCATACCGGGTACAGGCCCGCTAGCTGCCAGGTCCGCGGAACCATCACCTGGCTCCCATGAGTTGAACTCTTGGGAGTGAAGGACCTACGCGTCCTTCGACGCAGCGAGATGCAACTTGACAATCGCGCCACCCGTTGAACGGTTCGCTGCAGATACCGAGCCGCCGTGTGCTTCGATGATCGACTTCGCGATGGCCATTCCAAGCCCGGTTGAGCCACGGTTGTCTCCTCGGCGAAACCGTTCGAAGACGTGTTCCAAGATGTCGGGGTCAAAGCCAGGTCCATTGTCGGCGACCTGCATGGTGACGGTACCGGCTGCATTGATGACCGAAAGCTCGACTTCGGTCGCCCGCGACGCTGCGTTGTGCGTCAGGTTCTCGAGCACCTGACGAAGCAGCGCATAATCGGCGTCTACAACAATCGCCTCTGCCGTGAGCGTGGTGATCTCGACATCGTCCACTCTGACACTTGAGGCAACCTCTTCGAGCAGCAGGTCCACCCGAAGCGGCGCTTTCCGCGGCTGCGCCTGACCAGCATCAAGCCGCGCCAATTCGAGGAGCTCACCAACGCCAGAGCCAGCGCGTTCGGTCGCAGCAAGAATTTCGTTGAGTGCCACCTGGTAGGCGGGGGCTTCGCGCTCCTTTGACAAGGTGTGGCTGGCCGAGGCGCGAATCACCGCGAGCGGCGTGCGCAACTCGTGAGCGGCGTCGGCGATGAAGTCGCGCTGGCGGGCCATTGCTGAGCGCGCGGGTTGAAGAGCGCGCCCAGAGACCCACCA
Source organism: uncultured Acidimicrobiales bacterium (assembly GCA_964441145.1). Classification (GTDB taxonomy): domain Bacteria; phylum Actinomycetota; class Acidimicrobiia; order Acidimicrobiales; family SHLQ01; genus SHLQ01. The sequence goes on along the minus strand of CAYTUB010000001.1, from coordinate 53,999 downwards.
CGCAGCTGCCGTCGTCGCCGCAATGGCCCCGATCGCAGCAAGAATGACCCGGGTGCGAAACGAACTACGATCCGCTTCGAACGGCGACAACGAGATCGCGGTAACGACCACTTCATTTGAATCGACGCGAGGTTCGGCGTAGGCCAACCACGTGCCGTTCTGCTCGAACTCGGTGAAAATTGGCCGACCGCTCGAGAGCGCCCGATCTGCGATCGTAAACAACGGCGGCTCGAGTCGGGTCGCTCCATAGGCAAAGTCCCATTCATCAACCGGGTTGACGGCCCATGTATTAAACGGCTGCCCGAGATCTTCGGGATCCTCTGGAGGAAAGGGAAACCCTGCCAGCGCCAGCTCGCGAACGACGTTCTCTGCCTCGCGCTCGGCGGACTCGACAATGCGGTCGCTGCCACTGGAGAGCGCGATCCATGCAAGGACGCCGACGGCCAGGGCTGCAAGAACCGCATAGAGGACGGTGAGCTGGATACGAATTCGGCTCAGATTCATGCGACACCCTCCTGACTCGTCAATCGGTAGCCAACCCCACGTACGGTCTCGATCGGGTCATGCATTCCGGGTAGTTCGAGTTTGCGCCGCAAATTGGCAATATGCACATTGACCACGTTGGACAGTCCGTCGTAATTGCCGTCCCACACCCGCTCCAGGAGGTCGGTCCGGTGGTGGGTTGTCTCCGGTTCGCGAAGCATGACCTCGAGAAGGGAGAACTCGCGAGCGGTCAGCGGAATGGTGATCGATGCCCGAGACACACGTCGGCGGGCTGGGTCCATCTCCAAGTCGCCGTGGTTGAGAATCGGCGATTGCGCAGATGGAGGGCGACGTAGCAGTGCCCGCATCCGGGCGGTGAGTTCGGGGTAGTCAAAAGGCTTCGTGAGGTAGTCGTCGGCCCCGGCGTCGAGTCCCTCTACCTTCTCGCCGAGCCCGTCCCGGGCTGTCAGCATGAGAACCGGCGTGCTATCGCCACGGTCGCGCATCGATGCACAGAGATCGCGCCCATCGCCATCGGGAAGTCCCCTATCGAGGACCACCAGGTCGTAGTCATTCACGTCTACGAAGTTGTAGGCATCGAGAAGCTTGCCCACGACATCGGTGGCATAGCCGTCCTCTGTCAGGCCCCGCCTCAACACCTCGGCCAAGGCGACATCATCCTCAACTACGAGTATTCGCATGGCCCCAATGTACGCGCACGTACATGAAGAGAAGATGAAGACGAGCTTCATGATGCGTTTATCTCGGTTTCTGTACAACCAATGTCATGGCTCCACCAGCACAGATAGCGCACCTTTTTCGGCGAACCGGATTCGCCGTTCCACAGGGGGCCTTCTCTCGATACGCATCGACCGACATCCACGACCTCATCGACGAACGTCTCGACGATGCCGGGTGGGCGCTAAGCGAAGAAGAAGCTAACTCCCGCAACATCGATGATGTCGAGTGGTACACGCTGCCCGGTGAGTTCTTGAACCAGATGATGTCACCAGGAGCCGGACTCCACGAACGCATGGTTTGGTTTTGGCACGGCCACTTCACCACCGACCGCGGCGAGAGCAACCACCGAGAAATGTGGCGACAGCATCAGCTTGTCCGACGGCACTCGCTGGGAAACATTCGAGACTTCGCCCGAGCGATCATCACCGACGGTGCAATGTTGCAGTACCTAGACGGCAACGGGTCAAACGGCGATGCGCCAAACGAGAACTTCAGCCGTGAATTCCTCGAGCTATTTATGCTCGGTCGTAACCAGGGTTACGGCGAGGCCGACATCCGCTCGGGCGCTCGTATCTTGTCCGGCTGGAGGGTCGACCACGAAACCGGCGATGTCGCCTTCGACCCCGAGCGCGCCTACGACAGGCCGGTCACCTTTCTCGGCCGTCGAGACCGGTGGGACCTCGACGACTACGTCGATGCCGTGCTCTCCCAGCCCAGCTGCGCCGGGCATATCGCAGCCGCCATCCATGCACACTTGGTGTCCACGCCGCTCGACGACGATCGCCGCGACCAACTCGGTGCGGTCCTACGAAATAGCGACTGGGAAGTCCTACCCCTGGTTCGCGAGCTCTTGCACAGCGACGACTTTGTCGAGGCACGCGGCCAGCGCACGAGACAACCAATCGAATGGTTCACCGCGGCAACCTCGGCGTTTGGAATTACCGAGGTCGGTGAACAGGGATTTGAGTATTGGCATGTCGAACAAACCGGACAGGTCCCCTTCGAGCCCCCCAACGTGGCTGGCTGGCCCGACGACGATCGATGGAGTTCCGCTAGCCAGGTCATTGCTCGCGGCCAGGCGCTGACCGGCTGGGAGCTCTCCGAATCGGTCATCGACCGCGTTGCGCCTCACCCCGAGGCGGTCCTAGCCCATTGCGGAATCGCCGACCCGTCGCCCGCAACCCTCGATGCATTAGATCAAGCAATCAGCGCCCAGACCGAGTTCGACTACGGCCTCGAACTGCTGATGTCGCTTGCCCTTATGTCGCCCGAGTTCGCCGTCGTCTGAGGAGATCACTATGTCACTGCCACCTGAAGACCAGTCCTTTGAGATAGAGCCATTTCACCAACCGGCTCGTACGAGTCGCCGCAAATTCCTCGGCGTTGCCGCTGGAGGAGTCGCCACCGCTGCGGGCGGTGCGGCGCTATTGCGACCTGATAGCCCCGCATCGCCCGACAGCAACCAAACCGCAGCGGTCGCCGATTCCGTCGAAGCGGCCGCACCGATCATCGCACCGCGGCCGCTCGCAGCTAGCGCAGACGTCGAGGGCCGAACGCTCGTGGTCATCGAGCTCCAGGGCGGCAACGACGGACTCGCAACGCTCGTGCCGCGCAATGCGGGAGCGCTCTATGACCGGCGCGAAGCCGTGCACATCCCCGACGAGGAACTTCTCGACTTCACCGATGACTACGGTTGGCATCCCAGCCTGGCTCCACTGCTTGGACACAACGTTGCTGCTCTCGTTGGTGTCGGAGCGACCAACGACCCCGATGGAAGCCACTTCGAAATGGAACGCAGGTGGTGGGCGGGCAAATCGGCAGGCACGGAGCTCCCTGGCACTGGGTTTCTCGGCAGGTTGTGCGATCAGTTGGTGACCGACCAACCAATCACCGGCCTCTCACTCGGGCGTGGGCCAAGCCCTGCACTTCGCAGCGAAAAGGCGATCACGGTCGCTATGAACGACCCGAGTGCGAGCTGGTTTCTCCGCTCCGAAGATGCGTGGTTCCAGAACTTTCGGGGCGCCATGCTCGCCATGTCCGGAGAACGGGTCGTCGATGCGTCACCGCGCCAGTCCGCGATGTCGAGCATCGCTGACACACTCGAATTCGCCAGGACACTCGGAGAGATCGATCAAGAGCGCCTCGACGAGCGCTACCCGAATACCCGACTCGGTGAATCGCTCGGCGTGGCTGCAGAGCTGATCGGCCAAGACGCCGGAATCCGGGTAGTCCACATATCTCACGGCGGGTTCGACACCCATAGCAATCAGCGAGGCTCACACGCTCAGCTCCTCGAGCAATTAGGGGACGCCACCGGATCGTTTCTCACCGACATCGAGGACCGAGGACTGGCCGGATCGACCCTGGTCTGCACCACGAGCGAATTTGGTCGCCGCGTCCGTGCCAATGGCAGCGGCACCGACCATGGCGCGGCCGGGATGGCGATTCTTGCCGGACCCGTGCAGCCCGGAGTTCATGGTGAAGCTCCCTCGCTCACCCGGCTCGACGAAGACAACCTGATTTCCACGGTCGATTTCGAGCAGTACTACGCCACCATTGCCGAGCAGTGGTTCGGAATTTCCAGTTCCGACGTGCTCGAATCGGGCACCTCCCCTATCGATGGGCTCATCAGCACGTAGCGGTTGCGCGGCACCACTCAAGCCCCAGACTGCGTCACACTGTGGATGTGTTGGATTCGCGTTCACAGCTCTCGCGATACGGGCGGATACTTGCTGTCGTCGCGCTTCTCATCGTTGGCTGTTCGAGTGCTGCCACGGTGGTAAGCCCCGACGAGAGCTCATCGACGACCCAGACGACCGAGCAAGCAACGACCACAACGTCGGGTGCAACGAGTGCCCCGGATTCCACGAGCTCTTCGTCGTCGACAACACAAAATCCCGATGACACAACGACCACCAGCGATGGCGCTGCCCTGGCTGGAGTGGTAGGCGGCGAAAGCGTCGGCGACCCGTACTTCCCAAACCTTGGGAACACCGGCTACGACGTATCGAGCTACGACCTCGATCTCCGCATCGATACCGAAGGCGCCGACCAGCTCGCTGGCGTGGCAACCATCGCCTTCACCGCAACCGACGACGTCGACCAGATCTCGTTCGATCTTCGTGGGTTGACCGTCAGCGAAGCTCGGCTTGGAGACACCATCCTTGAAACCGAACAAGTCGACGACAAATTGCGACTCCGCTTTCCAGAGACCCTCCCCGCCGGTTCAGAAAACAGCGTGGCCATCAGTTACGGCGGTACACCCCAGCTCGTGGATTCCACGACGCGTATCGGCGTCATTGGTTGGTTCGACCTTGGCAACAACAGTGTGGCTGTCGGTGAACCCTTCGGCGCCCAGACCTGGTACCCGGTGAACGACCACCCCACCGACAAAGCGACCTACACCTTCACCCTCGACGTTCCTGACCCCCTCGTCGGTGTGGCCAATGGTGTGCTCACAGCGGACGCTACCGGTAATGGACGCCGGGTCACGTCCTGGGAAATGACCGACCCGATGGCTTCCTACCTGGCGACCGTGACCGCCGGCGAGTACCTATTGATCGACTCAGACCCCTCCGCTCAGGTCGATGTCTTTGATGCGGTACCGCCTCGCTTGAACAACGTATTCGAAGGCGACTTTGGAATGACCGACGAGATGATCGACGTATTCTCCGATCTCTTCGGCCCGTACCCCTTTGACGAATACGGCGTGATGGTCATCGACGGCAACTTCAGCTTCGCTCTCGAAACTCAAGGTCGGAGCATTTTCAGCGCGAGCTTCGTCGACGGTGACGGATCTATCGAACGCATCGTGGCCCATGAGATTGCACACCAATGGTTCGGCAACCACGTCAGTCCAGCCACCTGGCAAGACATTTGGCTCAACGAAGGCTTTGCGAGCTATGCCGAAGATCTGTGGATCGAATTTGGTCGAAGCGGTGACGTAGCTGCGCTGGAGAATCGGCTCATCATTCGGGCACAAGGCGCACAAAGCCCAGCTCCCGGCGACCCCGGACCGGCCGGCTTGTTCGACCAGAGCGTGTACCGGCGCGGCGGCCTAACGCTGCATGCATTGCGCCTCGAAGTCGGAGACGACGCCTTCTTCACGATGCTGCGCACCTGGCTCGACCGCTTCGGCGGCGGATCTGCCTCCACCACAGACTTCATCGAACTCGCCGAAGAAATCCATGGCAGTGACCTCTCCGATTTCTTCGACGCGTGGCTCTCCGACGCACCCCTGCCCGCCCTTCCCCAATAAATCAATCTGAGGGCTGCTGACAAACTTACGTAGCAGATTGGATAGCTCTAGTCGCCAAAGATCAAGGTGCAGTTGTCTTCGCGTCGACCCCTGTACCCGTGAAGCGTTTTGGCCATATTGGGCACGACCACGGTGTCGACCAGAGAGACGATTCCGGGAGCGACGATCCGGATGAATTCTGCGTAGATCTCTGCTCGCGGGTGATCGTCGACCATGCTCCGCTCGTACAGCGGTCCATCGGCACGGCCACCCCCGAGGATGCTCAGATTCCACGGCGCCCGATTGCCAGAAATCTGCATTGGGTGCTCGTGACCACCACGCCTCAGGGACATCGGCTCGTGAACAACGCCGACATAGAAAGGACGTCTCGCAGCTTCGATCAACTCGTCGACGACGCCATACAAGACTTCGAGGTCGGCGCCATCGAACGATGGGCGTCGCTTGATGACTCGGTCTTTGTTCCCGTGATCGACGGTAGCTCTACTACCTCTCGCATCCTGCACCCACGCGGCTCGTTGGATCTGCCATTCACCGGAGCAGCGGTGCTCTTCTTGCCGAGCACATCGAATGCCATCGTGGCACCCGCAACAAATCACCACGCGGTCAAACGGGCTGCAGAACTGGCTGACTACTTCGCCGATGCGAGCCAACCTCTTTCCCTGAATCCGCTCATTGGACGCCATGGCCGCTGGCAATCTTTCCGGCCGTCTAAAAGCCATGCCGCACACGATGCCTGCGCCCGGCTAGCCGTTCTCCAAGAACACGTCGATACCGAGTACCAAGGCCAACTGCTCAACGAGTTCTTCAAGGGAGAGGTCAAAGCCTCCGCCCTACGGCGCATAGAGACCGATGAGGCCTGGCTCTCCCTATGTCATTGGGCACGCGATGTTCCAACGCTTCTTCCCAAGACCGACATCATTGGATTCACGAGCCGCAGCGGTACGTCCCCCTTCTTCACCCCCTGGGAAACAGTGACAGCAATCTGTGGAACACGACTGCTTCGCACACAACACAATCCGGTTCGGTACTTGGCTTGCGACTATCCAAGCATCGCCCAATTGCGAGAGCTCAGGCGAGCACGGCTGCGCATTCACTAGACGCTCGCGCGCAGTTCACAAGGTGTTCCTCCCTCCGGGGAATGATCCCTACGACCTAGTCGTTTTAGGTAGTACATGCAACGCACAAGGAAGTGCAGCAAGACTCAGAAAGGACTTGGCATGACAAACGATCTTATTGACCTCACGAACGACCGGGTCGACAACTTGGCAGCTCTCATCACCGTGACCTCCGAACAGATGGAGGCCCGCCAACAGGCAGAGGCAGCCCTTTCCTCCGACTCCGGCCGCACAGCCGAGTTGATCTCCCTCGTCTTTGGAGACTCCGTCCCCTCCGTCGAGAGTTACATGGCTTCCCGCTCCTCTGACCCGGTCGCCGCATAAGTACTCCGGGCCGCCCGTCGGCGGCCCAAAAGCCTCCCGAAAGGAAACCCCCACTATTCGACTTGCACCAACGATGTAACCCACAAATACCCCCCAAGAAATGACATACATAATCCCCCCATCACACTTGAGGCGACGGTAATTCCCTCCTCCCCCGTCGTACTCATCATGAAGGCCAGACCTGTCGCCACCTGCCGGGTCTGGCCTTCCTTCTTTTTGTATGCGGTCACCGCCATGCCCATGGCACCCGCAACCGAGACCGAAGCGCTACGGTCAAGTCCACCGACAAGTTCGAGAGATTTGTCCCCCAAAACATACCGAATAGGTATCAAACGGGGGACAAATCTTCTGCCACAGATCTACCCCTTCACAGGAGCCCGCAAACATGGCCGACCAGCCTGGACTGTTTAGCGACAACATCGCCGCCGAGATCATCGATACTCCCGTCGCAGACGAGATGAGTGAGAGCTTTCTGGCCTACTCGCTGTCGGTGATCACCGCTCGCGCGATCCCCGATGTGCGTGATGGCCTCAAACCCGTGCAACGCCGCATCCTCTATTCGATGCTTCAGCAGGGAATTCGACCCGACAACGATTTCCGAAAGTGCGCCGGCGTCGTTGGCGACACGATGGGCAAATACCACCCGCATGGTGATGGAGCGATTTATGAGACGCTCGTGCGAATGGGCCAAGACTTCAGCCGCGGCCTGACCTTCATTACCCCGCAAGGAAACTTTGGCTCCCTCGACCACCCTCCTGCCGCGTATCGCTACACCGAATGCAAGCTCTCGCTTGCTGCGATGGACATGGTCAGCGAGATCGACGAGGAAACCGTCGATTTCACCTCCACCTTCGATGGCCTACGCGACGAACCGTCCGTGCTTCCCGCGCTCATCCCCAACCTTCTCGTCAACGGCACTACAGGAATTGCTGTGGGCATGGCTACCAACATGCCAACGCACAATCTGCGCGAGGTCGCCGACGCAATTGAACTCGTGATGAAGAAGCGCCGCCCAAAGCCGACGGTCGACGAACTCATGGAGGTCCTGCCCGGCCCGGACTTCCCGAGCGGCGGAATCCTTATCGACGACGGACTTCGTGATGCCTATGAAACCGGTCGCGGCACGATTCGCATCCGAGCCAAGGCCGAGACCATCAAGCTCACTCGCAGCCGCGAAGCACTGATCATTACCGAGCTGCCCTACATGGTCGGCCCCGAAAAGGTCATCACCAAAATCAACGAACTCGCTTCGGTCGGCAAGCTGCCAGGTGTCGACGAGCGCGAGGGTGCAAAGAACCTCTCAGACAAGAAAAATCCGCTCCGCATTCAGATCGATCTGCGGCCCGGCGCAAGCTCGAAGGCGGTCCTTGCGAATCTCTACCGAATGACACCACTCGAAGAGACCTTCGGCATCAACAACGTCGTACTGGTCGATGGCGTACCGACCACCGTTGGCCTGTGGGACCTCTGCAACCACTACGTCAGCCATCGCCTCGAGGTCATCGTTCGACGCACCGAGTTCCGGTTGGCCCAATGGGAAGCCCGGTTGCACATCGTTGCCGGACTACTCATCGCCCTCGACAACATCGATCGGGTTATCGACATCATCCGTGGTTCCGCCGATGCCGCCGAGGCCAAGGCCTCGTTGATGAGCGAGCTCGACCTGTCCGAAATTCAGGCCAGCCACGTTCTTGACATGCCACTGCGCCGCCTCACCGCACTCGAAGTCAAAAAGCTTGAAGACGAGGCCGAAAAACTCGAAAGCAATATCCTCGACGCACAGCAACTGTTGGCCAGCGAACAGCGCCAACGAACCGTCGTACTCAAAGAGTTGCGCGAGGCCGTCGACAGGTACGGCGTCGACCGTCGCACAGTCATCACCTCCGAAGATGAGTTCGCATCGATCGATTTGTCGAGCCTCGAGGGTGGCGGCGAAGACGAGATTCCCGACACGCCGTGTGTCATCACCCTCTCGACCAGCGGGCTCGTCGGGAGGGCACCAACCGAAGGCGCAAAGCGGGCGACGCCTGGGCGCCACGATGTCCTCGTCGCATCTCGGATTGGATCGACTCGTGGGCCCGTCTTTGCGATCACGAACGAGGGCAAAGCCCGACTGGCCCTCGGGCTAGAGATAAACGAAGTCGGTGGACGTTCCCGAGGCACCGAGACCCGCAAGGCGTTCGGCACCAACAAGGGCGAGGAAGTCCTGACCATCGCCACCCCGGCAACTGCGGGGGCCGAGAACATTGTCTTGGTTACCGAGAACGGCGTCGCAAAGCAGCTCACCGCAGAAGAACTCGCGGGCACTCGTCCCGGCCAGAACGTGATCAAGCTCAAGCCGCAGGACACCCTCGTCGCGGCCTTTACCGCCCCTGCGGGGTCCGATATCGCAATCGTCGCAAGCGATGGACAAGTCCTACGCACACCCGTCGACGGCATCAGCTCCCAGGGACGAAACGCCTCAGGGGTAGCGGGCATGAAGTTAAAGGGTGGAGCCAAGGTCATCGCTGCAGGAGTGATCTTGGGCGACGAACCAATCCTGACGGTTACCGACAAAGGCACCGCAAAGCTCACCCCATCATCGGAATTCGAAAGTAAGGGCCGAGGTGGCGGCGGTGTCCGCATCACTCGCTTTACCAACGAGAAGGCCCTCGTCTACGCATGGGTTGGTTCCACCGCTGGCCTTCTCGCCATTCTTGGCTCCGACGACGACCCAACAAAGCCGGCACCCGACCCCGTTCAGCTCAACCTCGAAGAGACCAAACGCGACCTGGTCAGCACGACGACCGACGGCTTGATCCTCGCTGTTGGTTCCGCTCGCTGGCTATAAGTATCGACTCAGCCCTGGCGGGCTTCCTCGAACCCGAGTTTCTCGCCCAGGGGCTCGAAACATCGCTCCAGCGGCACCCAATTCCCAATATCGATCTCACCTAGAATCTGAATATCACCATGGCAACTACTAACACTCCTACTTCTGATTACGACGCGTCTTCTATTGAGACTCTGGA
>CAYTUB010000001.1:0-43970 GCA_964441145.1 uncultured Acidimicrobiales bacterium | reverse complement strand
CAACTACTAACACTCCTACTTCTGATTACGACGCGTCTTCTATTGAGACTCTGGAGGGGCTCGAGGCTGTTCGTAAACGTCCGGGCATGTACATCGGCGGTACCGGTTCGGCTGGCCTTATGCATCTGGTCTGGGAGCTGATCGATAACTCGGTCGACGAAGCCGCAGCTGGAGAAGCCAACAAGGCGTTCGTTACCTTCCACCGCGACGGATCGGTCGAGGTCGCCGACAACGGGCGCGGCATACCGGTCGACAAACACCCGAAGCGTAAGGTCTCCGCACTCGAGGTCGTACTCACCGAGCTCCACGCCGGCGGAAAGTTCGGCGGAGGCGCCTACGCCTCCTCAGGCGGACTTCACGGTGTCGGAGCGTCGGTTGTAAATGCCTTGTCGATGAAGCTCAAAGCCGAAGTCGACCGCCAGGGCAGCACCTGGGCCCTCGATTTCAACGAGCGCGTTCCCGGTCACTTCACCGGCTCCTCGTTCAAGAAGAGCCACGAGCTCAAGAAGATCGCCAAAACCAAAAAGACCGGCACTCGCATCCGCTTCTGGCCCGACACCGACGTGTTTGACCCCGAAGCCGAGATCGACTGGGACGAGGTTGTTCGCCGTGTGAAGCTCGCCTGCTTCCTTGTCCCCGGACTTCGCATCACCCTCGAGGACAAGCGCACCGGTTCCAAGAAGGACCCTGTCGAGTTCATTAGTCGCGGCGGCCTCAAAGACCTCGTCAACGACCTCGTCGGCGAACGCGGAACCATCACCGACGTGATCAGCTTGTCTGGCATCGACACCTTCGAAGAGAAGGTGCCGGTCAATGGCAAGATGCAGATGGTCGAACGCGAGTGCACCGTCGACGTGGCCCTGCGTTGGGTCGAAGGGTTCGAGTCCAACGTCATCACGTTCGTGAACACCATCCCGACCGCCGAAGGCGGCACGCACCTTTCCGGCTTGGAAAAGTCCATGAATCGTGCCGTCAACGACGTCCTACTTAAGGACATGCGCAAGCTCGCCAAACTGGCCAAGACCAACAAACACAGGGCCATAAAGGACGACGTCCAAGAGGGGCTGATCGCGGTCTGCAAGGTCACGTTCCCCGAGCCACAGTTCCGCGGCCAGACCAAACAAGAGCTGGGTACTCCAGGCGTCGAGAAGATCGTTTACGACGTCGTCAAACAAGGCATGTCGGATTGGTTCAACGGCGTTGGTTCAAAGAAGACGCACGTCAATGGGGTGCGAGACAAGATCGCGACCGCCATCCTCAACCGCGTCAGCACGAAACAAGCCCTCGACAACAAGCGGAAGTTGTCGAACCTGGGCAGCACCGGCATGCCCGGCAAGCTCGCCGATTGTCGCGATCATGGCCCCGAATCTGAACTGCTCATCGTGGAGGGCGACTCGGCTGCTGGCCCGGCGATTCGCGGTCGCGACGCGCAATACATGGCGGTATTGCCCCTCCGAGGCAAGGTCGTAAACGCGGGCAAGGCAACGCTCAAACAGGTGCTCGACAACGCTGAGGCTCAGAACTTGTTCACGGCGATCGGCGGCGGGTCAGGAAAGGACTTCGACCTCGACGGCACTCGCTATGGACGCATCATCATCTTGTGTGACGCTGACGTCGACGGCAGCCACATTCGATGCCTGGTCTTGACACTGCTCTACAAATACATGCGGCCACTGATTGAGGCAGGCCGGGTGTACGCAGCCCAACCACCATTGTTCAGCACGAAGGTCGGTGGCACCACCTACCGTGCCTTCAGCGAGGAACATCGAGATCAGCTCACCCAGGAGCTGGCCAAGGGCAACCGCAAGGCGGAGAACATCAAGTGGCAACGCTTCAAGGGGCTCGGCGAGATGAACGTCGACGAGCTCGAACACGCTGCGCTAAATCCCGAGACCCGCATTCTTCGCAGGCTGACGATCGACGATGCGGAAAGGGAACGCAAGCGCGCCGAGAAGATGTTCGACGTGCTCATGGGCTCCGATGTCAGCGTTCGGCGTGACTACATCATCAATAATTCCGATGATTTCGACGCTGCAGCCCTCGATGTCTGAGCAAGTTGTTTCCAACGAGAGAACGAATAGTAAGAAGCCCCTGAAGACACTCAGGAAGGTTGGAAATCTGCCGTATTCTGTATCCGTGAGCATCTCATGGCGCCGAACTCGGCTTACCTCATTTGCTGCAGGTGCACTTCTTCTCCTTAGCGCCTGTGGTGGCGGTGCAACCGCCGCTGAGGAAGCTACGGCTCCTGCCACGGCTCCCGCTGCGGCAGATGCCGTCGGCGATGCTCCCGTCGCCGCTGCCTCGCCGCTGGTTGATCAGTTCACCACGGTAAGCGGAGAGACCATCGACCTCGCCAACTTCCAGGGCCAGGATGTGGTCCTCTGGTACTGGGCACCCTGGTGACCATTTTGACGCGCTGAAGCCCCTGCGGTCGCAGAGGTACAGGAACAATTTGGAGATCAAGTCACCATCATCGGTGTCCCCGGGCTCGCTGATCCTTCTGGGTTTGCAGAGTTCATCGAGAGCACCGGCACCACCTCGATCCAACACATCAGCGACGAGACTCAACAGCTGTGGACGCGCTTTGGCGTCTCCCGACAGCGGACATACGTCTACATCAACGACGACGGCACCTTCCAGCAAGCCGGCTACGGCAACCTGGCTGCCGACGTCCAAGCGCTGATCGCCAACTGATCAAAGCTGGCACAACGGCCAGCGAGAAACTCGCTGGCCAGACGGCGTCTGGACTCCGCAGTGTCACAGGTCGCTGCTAGAACTACATCTATGACGTTTGGCGACATCGATACGAGTGAAATGCTCTATGACCTGGGTGGGGACAGGCCCCATGACGCGGCAGATACCCATATCGCCGACACTCACATCGGTGACGCCAAGGACGCTGGTTCCGAGGCTGGCGCCGCCTCAAAGATCGGGCCACCGCCATACCTATCACCGTCGAGTTCGTCCACATTCCGTTCCTGTCCACGTCGGTGGAAGTTTCGATACATCGACCGCCTCCCCGACCCTGCCGGAGAAGCAGCGATCGCCGGCACCTTTGCCCACCGGGTTCTCGAAGAGTTGATGGAGCTACCCAGCCAGGATCGTTCCACTGATCAGGCGAAATCGTTGGCTCGTCAACTGTGGCCCGAGACAGCCGATGACCCCGAGTTCATCGCGCTCGACCTAGATGAGGCCGCACAACGCCGATTCCGCTGGCTGGCCTGGACCGCTATCGAAGGCCTCTGGCACCTCGAAACGCCATCGGACGTGCACGTCGTCGCAAACGAGCAAAAGATCGACACCGTCCTCAATGACGTCCCCTTCCGCGGGATTGTTGACCGGCTCGAGCGCGAAGGCCCCTCAGAAGACTCGGCCCTGATTGTGAGCGACTACAAGTCTGGGCGCGCTCCATCACCGCGCTTCCAAGCAGACCGCCTCGAACAGGTGCTTCTGTACGCTGCTGCAGTAGAGGCCTCTTCTGGGGAGCGCCCCAAGGCCGCACGCCTGTTGTACCTCGGCCAGTGCATAGTGGCTACCGAAGTCACCAGCGAGCTCATCGAATCTGCGGTTGGCGCACTCTCTGATACGTGGGGTGAGCTCAACCTGGCGGTGCAAAGCACCGAGTTCGATGCGTCCCCGGGGCCGCTGTGTGGCTGGTGTCCATATGCTGGCGTTTGCCCGGAGGGACTTGAGGAACTGCAGCTCCGCCACTCGAGCGGTCGGATCAAATCGTCGGCTCCTTCCTTGAGTTTCCTCGAATCGGCACGCTCGGCCAGCTAAGCGTCGAATCCAGGACTTTTCAGTCGCCGCTACATACAGCGTCAATCGCGGTCGATAACATCACGAGTATGTCGATTCCTGCTCGCATCGTTGCGGTGTCACCTGATACGCACCTGGCTCCCCCATCGCTGACGCGCGCATCGAGCCCACAGGTAGATCATCTCTTCGCCACGTTGGTCGATGCCACCTTCGACCTGATCCAGGAACTCGGCAACTCCGTGTCGCTGCTTGTGTACCTTCACGTTCCTCACAACGACCAACCGCTCTTGTTCACACGCGAGCCGGATCTTCAGTTGCTTTCGCCCACCGAGAACTTCCGCATGATGCACACCATCACCATGCTCTCCAACGGACGAAAGCCAGCAGCAGCGTTTCGTCATGGGCACCTCAGCGGTCACTACAACCGCACTGGTGGGGAAAATTCTGATGGGCTGTTCGTCTTTGGTCCCATCCAGACGGCAGACACGGCCGCTCGGATCACCGCCGTCTCACGGGCTTTCGCCCGGGTGTTGCATCAGTTCCATCTCGAAGATGACGAAGCCTCAATCGAGAGCCGTCCGATTATCAACATCGAGACGCTCTCGGGCTCGATCGAAGCAACGGTCACCATTTCCGACGGTCCCGCAGTACATCGCGCAACAGCTACCGCCGTAGACGCCGAACACGCCGTGGCCCGCGCCGTCGTCGAAACCCTTGCCGTGGGATACCGTTTCGACGAAGCACGGCGAATCGACGTCGGAACCCGCTCAGCGGTCCTCGTCGTAGCTCGTGATGACGCTCAGGTGCTACGACTTGGGCTAGCAATCTCTGAAGGCGACATCTTGCAAACGGTTGCCCTCGCAGCGCGTCGAGCGGTCGATCAAGCCGACTGACCATCCCACACTCGCACCGCCGAGTGAGCCAATAGCCAACGAGCCGCGGGGCCAACTTCGCCGTCGACGAGTACACCGGTTACCTCCCATGCGTACAGCATCGACTCAAGCGCCCATGCCAGCGCCGGGGCGTCCTTCTTTGGGATAGTCGTCGTGATCTCTGGAGCTGCGTTGATCGCCTTTATGAGCATCGCCCCATCTACTTGGGTACCTACGGGTGCTCGGCTGAGACCAAGGACCACACCGATCCAATCTGCGACTTCGAGCTGTTCCAAGCCGCGTTGTTCGACAGCCGTGTGCGGCTCAAAGGTCACCGGCGCGAGATAGCCACCGGTGAGCTGACACAGCACGTCGACGCTCAACGGGGTTAATGCGGGAACACCGGATACTTCCGCGAGGGTCAACGCATCGGGATCGTCTGAGTCAAACAACAACTGGCACGCCTCCAACGCCTGGCCGACCGCGTCCGGGGCAGGAGTAGAGAGCACATCGCGCAAGGCGGAGCGGACGACATCGGCTCCGTAGCGATCGAGTTCAGCGTCTCTTTCGGGGACGGACACGTGGGCATCAACATCTTGGTTGGCACTTGGTGCTGCCATTGGCAATCCGAGGCGTCGTAGGAGCAAGGGAAGCGATGCCTCCGACAAGGCCGACATCTGTTCGCTCAGACTGCCAAGACTCTCGCGTACGGTTGCCTCTGCTTGGCTCGGTGCAAGTTCGCTTGTGACGAGCTCGCCTCGACCATCGGCGTGTGCCGCCTCTGCCAGTCCCGCAGGTCCAATGACAATGGCAGCCAATTTCTCGTCGAAGATCGTGACCGAGACATCGTGACGCTCCGAACTCGCCGCCTCATAGGTGATGATCAGGCCTTGTTCGCCAGGTTGCGCCGGGTCTGTAATCTCCCAAGCCAAAACAGCGTTGTGGGTCCCCACGTCGGCCAACCATTGCGCACCACCGGGCGGATCGTCCCCTTCGATCCAGCCGATGAGGCCGGCAGCGACGGGAAAATCTTCTAATTCCGACGCCAAGTGGCCCGCGGGGCCTCCCAAGGCCAACCATTCCGCGACAGCACTCGAGGCCCACGCCTCCCCGACTGCGGCCGACTCTATGTTGTCGACAACGACAGCCGAGTTGATGAGTTCGTCAATGAAGCGCAGACGTTGAGCTGTCGATGACGATGCCGAAGTTGCCATGAGGGTCTAGTTCCAGAGGTGAGATCGAAGCCAGGCCCGACGCGATCGCGGACATGGTGCGCGCCGAGACTACCGTGAAACAATGCCTGAGCTCCCCGAAGTCGAGACCATTCGACGACAGCTCGAACCTCAGCTCAGTGGCCGAGCAATTCGCGAAGTCGATACCCACTGGAGTGCCAAGTTCACTCCGGGCCTCGACGCTGCGGGAGCAACGATCACGGGCATCGACCGTCGGGGGAAATACCTCATGTTCGTGCTCGACGACGAACGCGAACTGATTGCCCATCTTGGGATGACCGGCCAATTTCACATCTCGGATCGCACATCGGAGCCCACGGAGATCTCGCGCTTTGGCACCCATGTTCGGGCGCTTTGGCGTCTCGATGATGGTCGACATCTCATCTTTAGAGACGTTCGACGCTTTGGCCGGCTCCATGTCGTGGCCGCAGGCGACTACAGCGAGATCGCAACCCTTCACCACATGGGGCCAGAACCACTAACCGACGAGTTCACCGGCGCACAGCTGCATAAGGCGCTTTCAAAAAGCAAGCGGATGGTCAAAACACAGCTGCTCAGCCAACGACCGGTGGCCGGCGTTGGGAACATCTACGCCGATGAGGCTCTCTTCGCTGCCCGCATCAACCCACAGGCCACCCGAGTCGGACCTGACCGGTGCGAGGCCCTGGCCGAATCGATCAAAGCCGTCCTGCACGCGGGAATCGCCAACGGCGGAACGACCCTGCGCGACTACGTCCACGTCGATGGAGACCGTGGATCAAACCAACACTCGTTGGCCGTCTATGGTCGAGGAGGAGAGCCTTGTATCTCGTGCGGCAGAGCGCTCACAAGGATTACCTTGGACGCCCGAACCACTACATACTGCCGGCTCTGTCAGCGCCGCTAGCTCTCTGGCATCGTTCCCGGTGCCAGGCGACGTTGGTTCGCTAGCGCCCGGTGCCACTACGATGTTGTCGACATGTCCAGCTCGACCACGACCGTAGAGCCCTACGGCACCTTTCCCCCTGTCACCGCGGGCGACTGGCGAAACATGTACTTCGACTCGCCCCTCGTGATCAACTACGAAGCGGCGACGTTGGTATATGACGTTTGCTGGTTCCTCGTCAAAGACGAGGAAGAGGCACTTCGACTCACCGTTATCACCTTTCGAATAGCGGTTAGCAGGTACAACAACCACGCTCTCCCGCCACCCGCTGCCTACGCCTCATGGTTGGCATCTATTGCGAGCAACGAAGCGCACCGCTCGCTCGAAGGCGTCTCTGGCCGCCGACGAAGCTCCGCCCTGCTCAACACCGACCGCCGCTATCGCGATGCGTACTACCTTGCCGACACCCTCTCGGAAATGCGTGCCGATTACAAGCTCGCAATGTTGCTGCGATACCGCTTCGATGCTTCGCCGCTCTACCTTTCACACGCACTCAATATGCGTCCTCGAAAGGTCGCTCGAATCTTTGTGAAGGCTCGAGAAGAGTTCTCCGCTAACTCATCGCTTCAACCCCAGATGCTCGGGCAAGTCACCCCTCCCCGGAAGGGCGCGCTACCGCAAGTGGTCGAGCCATACTCCAAACGTGAGATGCGACAAAGCGTGCTTGGCTACGACTTTCTTGATTCCGACTTCCCGGTAATTCCCGAGCGCGACGAGCGCCGTCAGAAGTGGATCACCCTCGTTGCCACCCTCGTCATTTTGATCGTTATTGGAACCCTCATAACCCGACCGTGGTCAGCTGAGCGTCCCTCGTTGATCGATCCAGCCGGTGTCGAAGAGATCATAGATGAATAGACCCACAAGTGGTTCACCTCGTTTGAGGCGTTCCTTTGTCGCTGCCCTCATCGCACTATTCGCCATCGTTTCCGCGCTGGCAGCTCCGGCGTCAGCCCAAGACGGCCAGACCGATGAGGAGCGCCTGCTCGCACGAGAACAAACGCTGCAATCGCGGATAGCCGAAGCCCAGCAGTCCTTGGAGGACTTTGCGACCGAACGTTCGCAAGTGGTCATCGACATCAACGCTGCTACCGCTGAAATCGAGAGCTCGGGCGATGCGTTGGAACAACTCGCCCTCGCGAGACGGGAACCATCTCGCGTGCGAGTCAGCGTGGCGCTCGAACGGTTCGTCTCGGGCGAGCCGACCCAGGAGGCACTGGTCTCGGGCCTCGCAGCGACCAACAATGACCCCACCCCGTTCCAACGGCAAGAGGTTATTGCCTCAATTCTCGAAGAAGCCGAGTCACAGATCGCCGCCATCGATGGCCTGAGCCAGGAGCTGCGCGATGGGCTTCCGAGCATGGAATCTGACCGGCAGGTATCTGAAAATCGCCTCATCGTTGTCGACACAACAGTTGACGAGATCGAGGTGGCGCTCGCTGCAGACCAGGACGAGCTCACGGTCGTCGATGAAGCATTGCAGTGGTATCGAGATTCAGGGTCGCGTTCGGTGCTCACCGGACGAGACAACCCGAATGGGAACAACCGCGCTGCCCTGGCCGTAAAGATCGACAACGCCGTGCGTGCCAGGCCACAGTCAGCAATCAACGACGCCGACATTGTGTACGTCGAACTCGTCGAGGGTGGTCAGACGCGCTATGCCGCCGTGTTCCATTCTGAAGAGCCGGGCACCGTTGGCCCCGTTCGTTCGATGCGAACCACCGACCTGAATTTGCTCCGTCCCTTGAATTCACCTCTGTTTGCAAGCTCTGGGGCCAACCAGATCACAACCTCCGCGGTGAATGCATCGTCCTTGGTCAACATAAGCGCTGCTACCGGTGCCGGTGGTGCCTACTTCCGGAGCAGCGGCCGATCAGCGCCACACAACTTGTTCTCGACGACCGACGGGCTGCGACGTGCCGGCGGGAGTGCAGGTGGCGCACCTCCGGAACTGTTCAACATCCGTAGGCCTGGGACCGATCTCCCGAACGCGTCGGAATCGGTAGGCGGCGTGCGTGTCCAATACCCGAGCACCGGCGTCGTCTATGACTGGAACGGGTCAGGATGGGAGCGCACCCAGGACGGTATCGCCACGGTCGACTCCGGGGGAGTGCGGACTGCGCCCGAAACCGTGATCGTGCGGTTTACGACCTATGGAGTGAGTCCGGCCGACGCAGCCTCGCCGGAAGCCAACGTGGTCGGCAGTGGGGCCGCGTGGATCTTTACCGAAGGACGACTCATCCGCGGATCGTGGAGTCAGTCGGGCCCTAGCGCTGTTACCCAGTTCAGCGACGAGAACGGAAACCCCGTAGAGCTGCTTCCCGGTCGGGTCTGGGTAGAGCTCCCCCAGCCCGGTGGTGCATCACTGCGGTAGAGCGGACCGATACTGTGAGCCCATGGCTCGACTTCATTATCGTTGCTCTCCAGACCAGGCTGAGATATGCCAAGGTCTCATGACGTTGCGGGAGCAGCTCGATATCCCCCTAGCGTTTTCCGAGGACGTCATCGCCGAAGCTCGTGAAAGCGCCGCCAATGGCCCCCAGATCCCTCCAGGTAGCGCCGGATCCACCGTGTCCGACCGCACCGACATCGAGCTGGTCACCATCGATCCTCCCGACTCGATGGACCTCGATCAGGCGGTCCACATCGAGTCACGGCCGCAGGGTTGGCGGGTCTACTACGCAATTGCTGACGTCTCGGCGTGGGTTACGCCAGGTGGTCTGATCGATCAGGAATCTCGCCGACGTGGGGCAACCATGTACAGCCCCGACGGCCGTGCCCCCTTACACCCCGCGGCCATTAGTGAAGATGCGGCGAGCCTGCTACCCGACCAGGACCGACAGAGCCTGCTGTGGACGATCGACCTTGATGAAACCGGCCATATCGAGAGCGCACACCTTGAACGCGCACTGGTACGTTCCCGGGCGAAACTGTCCTATCGCGAAGCCGCGGATCTCATCGATTCAGGTGATCATCCGGGCTTGCTCGCGCTTCGAGAAGTCGGCATGCTGCGCGAAGCGCTCGAGGTCGAGCGGGGTGCGGTTTCGTTGCGCCTCGCGTCTCAAGAAGTCAAAACTACCGATACCGGATTCAGTCTCGAATACGACGAATCTCTCCCAATCGAAGGCTGGAACGCTCAGATCAGCTTGCTCACCGGGATCGCTGCCGCAGAGATCATGTTGCGTGGCGGGACCGGCATCGTGCGAACGCTCCCGACTCCCGATAATCGCACGATCGATGAGCTCCGCCATATCGCGCGGGCGCTCGGTGTCGACTGGCCCAAGTCGCAAAGCTATGCCGATACGGTCCGGAGTTTGGACCCCAATGACCCACAGCAAGCGGCCTTGATCGCCCAGTCCGCTCGCGGGTTGCGTGGGGCCGGGTACGAAGCCTTCGACGGTGAGCTCCCCGAGCACACCTCCCATTCGGCGATTGCCGCTGACTACGCCCACGTCACCGCTCCGCTGCGACGTCTTGGCGATCGGTTTGCAAACGAGTGTGTGCTGTCTGCCCTCGCTGGCGAGCGTCCGCCCCAATGGACGCTGGACGCGCTACCTGAGCTTCCGAAGCTGCTCGGTCAGGCTCGAAACCGCGAGGGGAACCTCGACCGTGGTGTCCTCGATCTACTCGAAGCGGCCTTGTTGGCAGACCGGGTCGGTGAAACGTTCGAAGGACTCGTCACCCATCTCGACGAGAAGCGCGAGCGGGTACGCGTACAGATTGGCGATCCCGCCGTTGTCGCCTATGCCGAGGGCTCAGCTGATCTCGGTGATGAGGTGCAGGTCACCCTCACCGACGTCGATCTCGGAGAGCGACGCGTACGTTTCGAGCTTGCGGAGACCTAACCGTCATCATCTTCCCCGACGGTTTTCGGTGGAGGTAATGCTTCAGGGCGCCGTTGAAGCCGACGGTGCGTATAACTCGGCAGCGGTCGTACCATCGCTGGCCACGGTGAGCAGCTCGAAACCATCCTCGGTGACGGCAAGTGTGTGCTCGAACTGAGCGCTACGGCGTCCGTCTTGGGTGAGTGCCGTCCACTCGTCTTCCCAGAGATACAGCGATGGGTCGCCGAGCGTGAGCATCGGCTCGACCGTGAAGGTCATTCCCGTGGTGAGCATGGTCTTGGCTCGCGGGTCGTAGTAGTGCGGGATCTGCAGGTCGCTGTGAAAGTCCGTTCCCACGCCGTGTCCAATGAACTCACGCACAACCCCAAGATTTTGCGAACGAGCGTGGCGTTCGATCGCTCGACCGATGTCGTTCACCTTGGATCCATTGCGAACCGTCTTTATCCCCTCCATCATCGAGACGTACGTCTCGGCGACGAGGTGCCGGGAATGCTCGTCGACATCGCCAACGAGGAAGGTACAACTGTTGTCTCCGTGGACTCCGTCGACATAGACGGTCACGTCGATGTTAATGATGTCGCCATCGAGGAGCGGTCGAGAATCGGGGATCCCATGGCAGATGACCTCGTTGATCGAGGTACACACCGACTTCGGGAACCCGCGGTAGTTCAGCGGCGAGGGGTATGCGCCTCGACGCAATGACTCCTTGTGGACTACCTCATCGATTTTGTCGGTCGTAATTCCTGGCTCAACAAAGCTCCCCGCGTGGATGAGCACCTCAGCGGCGATCGCTCCGGCTCGCCGCATGGCATCGAGCTCATCGGGTGTGCGAACCAGGCTCGACAACGATGGCCCAGGGTCTCCAGATTCGGCGTAGGGAGGCTTAGGAATCGTGTCGGGCACGCTTCGGCTCAGTCCGATAATTCCGGGACGCATAGGCGGCTCGGAAGGAGGAGCTGAGATTGCTGATCGCTTTCGTTTGCGCTTTGCCACAACGCCACCATGCTACTGGCACAACCGCTACGACGGCTCCCCCAGGCGCTGAGTGCGCTCGTTGAGACCAGTTCGGTCGAGCAGTGTGAAGCGCGAGCCCTGAGTGACGATCGCTCCGGCATCTCGCAACAGACGCAGTTCCTTGACGACAGCTTGGCGGCTTACGCCAGCCCAGTCTGCGAGGTCTTGTTGGGTTATTGGGGAGCGGAATGTTGTAGTTCCGTCGTCTGACGCCTCCCCAAAGCGTTCTGCCAGTTCAAGAAGGCGCCGTACGACTCGTCCAGACACATCATCGACCGCTAGCTCCAATTGGCGGAACGACGCGAGCCGCAATTTGTAGGCGAGCTCGTCGATAAGCGCTTTAGTCATGACTGGATCACCAAGCACACTTTCTTCGAACGACCGGCGATTGAGCACCAGAACCTCGGTAGGCGACGTCAGCGCAAAGGCACTGGCGGCTCGTGTGTCATCGCTAAAGCCGGCCAACTCGCCCAGGAGCGCACCATAGCCGTGCACTTCGACCAGCAATTCCCGCCCATCATGGCTCATCACCGTGATCTTCACGTTGCCGGCCACGACAATGAAGACTTCAACCGCCGTATCCCCGTCGAGGAAGAGCTTTTGGCCCTTCGACAAGACGCGTCTCGAGGCTTGAGCGCGCAGTGCGCGCTGTTGCTCCGCGGCAAGCCGCTGCATGAAATGGTCCCCACCTATGGTCATGATCCTCCCATGATAGCTCTAGCGAATCGGGGCAAAAGAGACCCAATGGGCAATCGTTAAAGAATTAACCCGGATGTTTGTGGATCGTTCACTATCGTCGGTGACGTGGCTGTGATTGGACCCCGGCGGAATCGCTTCCGCCTGCTTATAGCGCTACTGGCAGTGACCATCCTTGCTTCTGCGTGCGCTGAGGATGAGCGCCGTGGATTGCGGTTGACGTCGACATCGACGACGGTCGAGACAGGCGTTCGGGTCCTCGCCGATAACTGCCCGGGTCCCAGTTCAGTGCAACTTTCCGTTCGCGAAGAGATCCTCTGGGAAATTCAGTTCGACCCCAACGCGCCCGCCCCCGAAACCGCTATCGAACCCACGTCGCTCATCGAGTTCATCGTCGGCCAGGTTCCCGCCCAGTGGGAGGAGGTCGTCCCTCTCGATACAACCCTTGAACCAGGGATTCGCTACACGGTCAGCACACGACCCGATGGGCAGTCGGTCGATTTCGCCACGCCGGATCTCCAGCCGGGCCTACTGTGGGATGGCCAGGGTGTCATCCAGTTCAATCCTGACCTCATCAACCAGGATTGCTCGGACCCCGCTGACTTCGGCTTGTTCGCACAGAACATCGCTGCCCTGGTCGCTTTGGGCGGAGTCGCCGCCGCGCTGGTGCTCGTCGCACTCATTTCGCTGCTGTTCGTGATTACGCGGCGGTTCAGCCGCGTGCGCTCAATCGAGCGCAAGGCGCAACGAGCGCCCGAACGTCAGCCCTAAGCCACGAAAGGTCCGAAGGGACAGATCAAAACGTTGGTGCTCGATCCAGCAGGTAGTTCTCTGGATTTCGACGTCGGCGGCCACGGATCTCCGAAGCGCGGTCTTCGGTGCTTTCGACCTCGTCCGTCGTGTCGATGATGTTCGCCACAGATTGGAAGTTGGCTCCGAGCACCCCTCGAGAATCACTGCCGAGCACTTGCTCGACCACGGTCGCATACATTCGCCGAAAGTCGACGGTGACTCGAAAGTTGCCGCGATCGTCGAGCGTTCCGAGTGGGGGCGCATCCCCATACATGCCACCGCGAATTCGTCGGCCGATGATGAATGCATGGTTTGACGTTCCGTGGTCGGTGCCTCGCGAACCGTTTGCCTGGGCACGGCGCCCAAACTCGCTATAGACCAGCACGACAACTCGCTCTGCCATGGCCGGGTTGAGAGCGGCAAAGAACGTATCGAGTGCGAGGTCGAGATCGCCCAGGAGGTCGGCGTGTTCCCCGACTCCGGAGTTCTCACCAATCTGGTTGTCGTGGGTGTCGTACCCTCGCTGATGCACGTTGACCACACGAGTTCCCAAGTTCAGGTTGATCACGCGCGCAGCGAGGGTCATGTCGGTCAACAGAGTCGACGCGTCGGGCAGATCTTGGGCGAAGGCTCCAGCAACCGCACGGGCCGAATCAATCGATTGAGCGGCTACCTCGCCAACTCGGCTGGACCATGGTGATCGGTCAGATTGACGCATCTGGTTGATCGCCCGGAACATGGTCACGTCCCAGTCTTGCGAACGGTCGGCACCAAAGAGTGCCGCCTCTCGATTCGGGAGATCGGTGACGTCGGTCCGCGTACCTCGCATATGCAGAGGCACACCTTGGCCACCAATCGTGACACCGGAGAACTGACCGTTGTCGAAGGTATCGAGCCACCGTCCGAGCCAACCGGTGGCGCTGATTGCCCCATTTGGGTTTGCCGACTGCCAACG
Source organism: uncultured Acidimicrobiales bacterium (assembly GCA_964441145.1). Classification (GTDB taxonomy): domain Bacteria; phylum Actinomycetota; class Acidimicrobiia; order Acidimicrobiales; family SHLQ01; genus SHLQ01. The sequence continues at coordinate 29,883 of CAYTUB010000001.1, read as the reverse complement.
CGCCATGTTGGAGAAGTGACTTTGGTCGAGTGCCGGTTCGCCCACACCCCGCACGACGGCGACGTCGCCCCGGCGATAGCGAGTGGCCAAGCGGCGAAGGCTGGGGTGCCACATCAGATCTTCTGGGCCGCTGTGGGCACTTCCTTCACCTATCGCGAGCGATCCGCGGAGATCGCGATACCGCCCACTTCCAAAGGGGCCAAGCGTATTGAGGCCGTCGTTGCCGCCATCCAAGGTGACGGTCAACAAAATGGTGTCGGTGCTACTGGTCTGAGCACCTGCTGCGCCTGCCAAGAAGGTCGGAATCGCTACCGCCCCAGCACCGGCGAAAGCAGCCGCTTGGAGAAAGCGTCGGCGTTCCATCATCGATAGAGGACGTTCCGACTCGATTGCGTCCCCGAGATTCTCGAGTGTCTCGTACGTGTCATCAATCATGCGCACTGCACCTCCGGTGCAAACATGCCCACGGCGAAAGGTTCGTTTGCCATCGCCCATGGCCGCTCGGCCATGGTGGTCTCGATGACCTCTTTGATGGCTGCTCGGGTGGTCGGAGACTCGTCGAAAATTGAGTAGAACTCCAACACTTCGTTCGTCGCTCGAGCGGGCGAAAATTGGTCGAGGTTTTGCAGGACGTTTCGTTCGTCCGCAGTCCACTTGAGGTGCGTGACCCACTCCGCCTTGGACCACGCGAGGGCGGTGCTGAGCCAGTAATCGTTCTGACCCCATCCAGCGACGTTGGGCGGGTCGAACAAGGTCATGCCCATGCCCTCCATCCGCCATCTGACGGCCTGGTCTTGGGAACGCAAACCATTGCGGCGCATGATGTCAACCATGTACTCCACCGGGCTCTTCACCAGCGCATACCGGCTGTGATCGGCCCAAAATTCGTCGTGGAGAAGGATCGACTTCAGCAGCTTTCCAGGGCTTAGGTCGCTTTGACGAAAGCCTGCAGCCAGCTCATCGATCACTGCCTGCGACGGGTTCGTATGCACGTAGAACTGGAACATCCGTCGGGCGATGTAGTCCGACATCACCGAGGCTTTAGGTCCAGTACAGATCGCATCGAGGGTGTCCTCGGCATCCCAATTCTTTCTCACACCGAAGAGCGTCTTTTGCGAGTTGTCGTGGGCGTCTGCGTTAAAGACGTACGTGGGGTCGTAGGTGAAACCGTTTTCGGGGGTCCGACCAATGGTGTTGTGCCCGGTCCACGCCTTGGCCATCGCCACGACGTCTTGCTCAGAAAATCGTCCGTTGCCGAGCGTGAATAGCTCCATGAGCTCGCGAGCGAAATTCTCCTGCTCGGCGCCCTTTGCATTGGTCTCGTTGTCGAGGTAGATCAACATCGCTGGGCCGAAACTGACGCGACCGAGCAAGTTGCGAAAGTTGGCTCGCCCGGCGTTTCGGAATAGCACGTGCTGGTCCCACAGGGGCTCGGCGTCTTCCACCTTCTCGCGGGCCGAAGTGAAGTGTCCGTGCCAAAACAGGGTCAGCTTCTCTTCGATTGTTGGAGGAGCGGTAATCATCCGGTCGACCCACCAGTTGATCATCTTCTCCTGAGCAATCCAATGCTGATCACCGGTCCGGAATGTGCCAAAGCCTGGCAGGCCCGGATTGTCCGAGTAGTCAAAGAGCCGGTCGATGGCCGCCTCTTCGCTCATTCCGACGAACGAGTCGATTTGCTCGGTCGTGCCCCCGACGGCAGCTCTCCGAAGAAGGTGCGCTGCGCTTGCTCGATCTAATGCCATAGGTTCCTCAGCCCGTCGACCACACAACTCCGTACGTATAACACTGAGAGTGTGAACATCTCCCCATGAATCGGAGAGTTCTGTGAGTTTCTTGAGGAACTATATTACGAATTCATGACAACCGCATAGTTTCGTCACAAATTTTAGATAGGTCCGATCCGGAATCCAACGCTGGCACCACCGCCGTCTCGGTCCTCAACGAAGGTCGAACCACCATGTGCCGCAGCGATGTCGGACACGATCGCAAGACCGAGGCCAGATCCCGGCATTGTTCTGGTCGCATCAGACCGGTAAAAGCGATCAAAGATGCGTTGTTTATCGTCCGGCGAAATCCCGGGACCTCGGTCGTGCACCCAGACACCGGCGTCTCGAACCTCCACATCTATCGGGGTGTCCGACGGACTGAACTTCACCGCGTTGCCAAGCAGGTTGCCTACGGCACGTTCCAAAGAACTCTGATGGCCACGCACGGTCGACGTTTCGTCGCCAACGACCGTGATGACTCTGCCCGTGCGTTTACGGGTTCGATCCGCGGCCGCTTCGCACAGCGCAACGAGATCAATTTCATCAAAGGAGCTCGGCGCAAGCGACCCCGTGCTCGTCGCGGAGCTCACCAGTTCTGTCACCAGGTCCGTGAGTTCACGCACCTCGCCATCCATTCCATCGACGATCGACGTGCGTTGAGTGTCGGAGAGCACATCACCGCGACGTCGGAGGAGATCGATATTTGTACGCAAACTCGTGAGCGGTGTTCGCAGTTCGTGGTTCGCATCTCGTACGAGGCGATCCTGCTGTTCTCGTGATGCCCGCAGTGCCGAAAGCATGGAGTTGAACGAACGCGCAAGAGCACCAAGCTCGTCGGTGCTTTCCACACGAAGGTCGGCGTCGAATCGCCTCGTCTCGGCTACCTGTTCGGTAGCCGCTGCCAGCCTCGATACTGGTCGCAGGACGCGATCGGCCACCAACCAGCCCACGAGGGCTGCCCCAAATGAGCCGACCACGCTGATGACGATCAACCAACCGCGGAGCCCATCGAGCGTTTGGGTGACATCACTGACGGATCGCCCGACCATCAGTGCACCCTGCGGGTTCGTGGAGACGAGAACCCTATAGACCTCGCCGTTGTCGGCAACCCGATCAAAGGTCGCCCGAGAAATTGTCCCGTCGGATGGGGCTGCGGCGATGTCGAAGTCGAGTTCGTCCACCGGCAAACGCGAACCGGAGATGAGAAACGCTTGGCTCTCGTCGGGTGACAGCAACTGGATACTCGCATCGGCGCGTGTCAGCGCATTCACACTGCCGAGTTGGAATCCAAAGGCAATGTCTGAGTTCAACGTGAGGTTTCGAGCCGTTGACAAGCCTCGTTCGGTCTCACGCGAACGGGTCAACAAGAACTCGTCCACCTGACTGTTGAGCTCTCGCTCAGCCGAGACGTAGGCCAGAAAACTCGCGCCAAAGAGGGTAAGTGCGACAACACCACCGATTACGGCGGTGAGACGCCACCGGAGGCTCACTACGCCCTCGCCGTATATCCGACACCTCTGACGGTATGAATCAGCCGAGGTAGCCCGTTGATCTCGGTCTTGCGCCGGAGGTACCCGATATACACGTCAAGCGACTTTGAGTTCGTTTCGAAGTCGTAGCCCCAGATGCGTTCGTAAATAACTTCGCGGGTTAAGACGATGCCTTCGTTGTGCATGAGTAGCGCAAGGAGTTCGAACTCTGTTTTCGTGAGGTCTATACGCTCACCCGACCGGCTCACCTCTCGACGAGAAAGGTCGAGCGACATGTCTTCTACCGAGATGACATCGGTTTCGCCATCGACGTCGATCACTGAACCACGCCGGACGAGCGCTCGCAGTCGAGCGAGGAGTTCCTCGAGATCGAACGGCTTAACCAGGTAATCGTCGGCTCCGGCGTCCAGACCGGCGACGCGATCTGCAACATCGTGACGAGCGGTCAACATCAACACCGGTGTGCGAATCCCTTTCTCACGGATCCTTCGACACGCCGTGAGGCCGTCAACTGCAGGCATCATCACATCGAGCACGATCACTTCTGGATCAACTTTGAGAACAGCTTCGAGCGCTTGTGCTCCATCGGCGACGGCATGAACCTCGTAACCTTCAAACCCCAACGCGCGCTCGAGCGCCTCTCGGACGCTCTGGTCGTCCTCCGCGAGGAGGAGGTTGGTTGGTGTGCCCGATTGGATGGCCATAGCTACAACCGTAGAAGACCGCAGCTGCGAGAACGCGACAGCCGCACTTTCTTCAGATTTTCTTCTGCCACGTTGACGGCACGTTAAGTAAACCAAAGGGTGCTCAACGGAGCAGTGGACGCTTAGCGCAGCACGAACTCGATGCGACGAGATGCTTCTTTGTCCTCGACGCCGTTGGCGTCCAGGATTGGCTGGGTTTCCCCAAAGCCGGTGGCGGTAAACCGACTTCCGTCGAGCCCCGCTTCAATCAAGAAGGCCAAGACAGATTCCGCACGCCCTTGCGAGAGTGCGAGGTTCTCGCCGTCGCCGCCATCGGTGTCGGTGTGTCCTCCGATCACGGCGTTGGAATCATTGCTTTCAAAGAACTCGACCGCCTGGTTCAAAACGGCGATGCCTGCCGGAGTAATGACCGTGGAGCTGACCTCAAACTCGATGTTGTCAAGGCCGATCGCTTCGTTCACGGTCGGCGGCACGAGAACGGTGTCGACGATATGCACTACCCCGTTGTCGGCATTGAAATCGGCGCCAACAACCCGGGCGACGTCATTGAGCACGACCTCACCATCAACCACATTGATTCGTAGTGGAAGCCCGGTCCGCGTAAGCACGGTCTGGCCGTCGAGCTCGACGAGGTCCTCAGCCGAGAGGGCATCGGGAAGGAAGTGGTAGCCCACGAGTGCGTTTGCTGCATCGGCATCAGCGGCGAGCGCTCCTACCGCTTCAGGCCCAAAAGCGGCCAGAGCAGCGTCCGATGGGGCAAAGAGCGTGCGCATCAGCGGCTGGTCGTCTTCGTCTTCAAAGATCTCTAAGTCGGGCTGCAGTCCAAAGGCCCCGCCTACGGCTGCGAAGTCTCCGGCTTGGTTCGACCCAAGAAGCGCATCCCACAGAGAGAACGGTCCTGGGGCTTCGGTCGTCGTTGGTGCAGCCGTGGTCGTCGCTGGGGCTTCGGTCGTCGTAGGAGCAACCGTTGTGGCCTCGGGCTCGGGTTCCCCCTCGACCACAGATGTTGTCGGGCCAGTGACGGTGGCCGCAGGAAGATCCTCGCCGGAGCGTGCGACCACGGCGACAACGAGAAGTACCAACGCGAGAACACCGATAATGAGAAGGAAAATTCCGCCGCCTTCTTCCTCTTCCTCTTCTTCGTACATCTAGAACACTTTTCCTTGTGGGAGCCGACCGCCCTTGTGCACAAGGGCCAGCAGAAAGTGTACTTGGTGTTCAGCGACTCAGGCGTAGCTCACTTGACAGAAGCCATGGTTGCAATAGCCGTTCGGCACCTTGTGCAGATATTGCTGGTGGTTGTCTTCCGCGTAGTAGAAGGTTCCGGCTTCTGCGATCTCGGTCGTGATCGCCTCGAAGCCCTTTTCCGTCAGTTTCTCCTGATAGTGCTTTTCTGACGCGAGCGCGGCCTCAAGCTGCGCAGGACTGTTGGTGTAGATAGCGCTGCGGTACTGCGTTCCCACGTCGTTTCCTTGACGGTTGGCCGTAGTTGGATCGTGGTTCTCCCAAAAGATCGAGAGGATCTTGTCGAGACCGACCTTGGAGGGATCCCAGACGACGAGGACAGCTTCGGTATGACCGGTTCGGCCGGTGCACGTCTCTTCATAGGTCGGGTTCGGGGTGAATCCGCCGGCATATCCAGCCGCTGTTGTGTAGACGCCTTCGAGTTGCCAGTAGAAGCGCTCGGCACCCCAGAAACATCCCATACCGAGGACGATCTGCTCCATTCCTTCTGGGAACGGGGGCACCATTGGAGTACCCAGCACAGCGTGTTCGGCTGCTACCGGGACGGGCTCTTCTCGCCCGGGCAAGGCATCAGCTTCAGTGACCATTTCAATCTTTCGGCGGAACAACATCTTCTTACCTTAGAGAATCAGACCCTGCCCGTGCTTGAGTTTCCCCGGAGTTTCCCAGCTCTTCACGGAGCTGGCGCTTCAAGATTTTGCCGTTGGGGTTCTTCGGCAGCGGCGTGTCGTAGATAAAAACCGAGCTTGGGACCTTGAACGCAGCGAGCGACCCGGCCGCAAATTCCCTGACTTGCTCGGGATCGAGTTCCATCCCTGCCAACGGGTGAATAGCGACAGCAACGGTTTCGCCCAGTCGCTCATCGGGAAGGCCGAACACCGCGCACTCATGGACATCGGGATGTCGAGCAACCGCGGCTTCAACCTCGGCACAACCCACATTTTCTCCGCCCCGGATCACCACGTCTTTGGCCCGATCGACGATCGTGACAAAACTGTCGTCATCGATGGTCGCGATATCGCCGGTATGGAACCACCCGGCCGCATCCACGACCGCAGCGGTGGCCTCCGGTTTGTTGTGATACTCGACGAACACATGGGGCCCGCGAATGCACAGTTCACCCGCCTCGCCGTTGGATAGGGTCTGCCCCTCGTTGTCGACCACCTTCATCTCCGCGATGCGAGGCGCTACGCCACAGGACCCCGCCCGCGCCCCGTAGAAGATCCCGCCGTTTGCTGTTGCTATTCCGGAGACCTCGCTCAGCCCATACCCCTGTGCAACGCTCGCATTCTTGATGGCGCCATCTACCTTTGCGACCATGTGGGGTGGGTTCGGGGCGCCGCCACTGCTCATGCCCGACAGCGTCGACGTATCGGTGGAAGCAAAGGCCGGCGAGGCCAGCATGTCCATTGTCATGGTGGGAACACCGGTGAAGTTGGTGACCTTCTCTCGTTCGATGAGTTCGAGTGCGCGCTCGGCATTCCACTTGTACATCAGCACAAGCTTTCCTCCGGTAGCCGTTATGGGCAGCATCACGCAATGCGATCCGGTGACATGGAACAACGGGACCGCGACCAACATGACCGACTGCGGGGAAGCATCGGCGGCAGCTGCCGCGGCCTTTGGGTCTCCCCCTTCCGCAGAGACTTCGGCCAAACGCATACCGAGGTTCAAGAACACCATGTTGAAGTGGTTGGTGACGATGTTGCGCTGGGAGTGGACCACACCCTTCGGGAAGGCCGTAGTCCCCGACGTGTACACCATCGCGGCGCGATCATCGGTGCCAATGGCAAGCTCAGGAACCGACTCGTCACCGGTGACATCATCCCAGTGCGTCGCTCCAGCACCGAGATCGACCGACGATCGCACGACAATTGTTCGGAGCTCGATTCCTGCGGCGGCGATGGTGTCTTGTTGAGCGACCAGTGCCTCGTGACGTGCCTGATCAGCAATGACTACCCCTGAGCCTGAGTCGGTGATGCCGTAGGCAAGTTCGGTCTCGTTCCAAAACGAGTTGATCTCCACCGCGACCGCGCCGGCCATCTGGATCGCCCACCACCCAAGAACCCATTCGGGGTAGTTGCGCAGCGCCAAACCAACGCTGTCTCCGGGTTGGACGCCGAAGTCGTCGATCAACGCATTGGCTACCTGGAGCACCCGGGCACGAGCCTGACCGTAGGTGATGCGCTCGTCTTCATAGACGAGGTACTCGTCGGTGTCTTGCGCTTTGCAACCAAGCCAGAGGTGACGAACGTGAGCAGGTGCGTTGACATAGCCCGTGTACGTCTGGCCCCGAACGTCGACATCGCCACACTCGAACGGTGAGCCCGGGGCGGACAAAAGATCGAAGACTCCCTGAATATGCGCAGAGTGTGACATGGCGAAATCATGTCATGCACACCGATCGGCGACCACCTCAACGTTTGGGTCGATCGTGTCAACGAAGTCGGCAATCTCGATGCTTCCAACGGCATAGGCGCGAGGAATTCCGTTGCGATTTCGCGAATGGATGAGCCCGATGACGTCGCTGCTGTTCACAAACAAGCCGCTTCCCGAATCACCGGGGCGCACCTCAGCTTCGATTCGAACGCCACGGAACCGAGACTCGGTATCGCGAAACACGCCATCCCAATTGACGTTCACCGGAGCGTCGACAGCGAACTCCACCTCATTGATGAATGGTTCGCCATCCTCGCTGCGGATTCCAATGGCGACACCGTCGACCACGGGGACTTCTGTTACCAAATTGACCGGCGTGAACTCGACATCGTCAACTCGTAGGACAGCCAAGTCAAGGTCGAGGTCGAAGCCGACAAGCGTTGCGCGGTACTCATCGCCGCCCGAGCGAAGAACCGCCAGGCTCTCTGGGTCACGACCGGTGACGACGTGACCGCTCGTCACCAGCAGGTTCGGGCCGATCGCGAATCCTGACCCCAACGCAGGCGCTCCGCAGCCGAAACCAATAATGCGCACGATCGACTCGTCGACGACTTCAACATCGGGCCGGTCCACCGGTTCGGAAACTTCTGTCGTCGTGCGAAGGTCTTGCGATTGCGAAACTTGCGATGGTGCAGTGGCCGCGGTGAGGTCAGCTCCGCACGCCGCAAACAACAGACCCGCTGCCACGACGACGGGCACCGTGGCGACCCTGTTGAGGGGTGCCACTACGCGATCTCGCAGCGCTTGGATTGAGCCGGTGTCCATCGCTGGCAATTGTACGTGTCGATATCCGAGGAGCTAGTCGGCCGGAGTGAACCGACGAAGCTCGCGTCGAGCGAGCTGACGACGATGGACCTCGTCTGGGCCGTCGGCAAAGCGCAGCGTCCGAGCCTGGGCATACATGTTGGCCAACGGGAAGTCTTGGGACAGCCCGCCACCACCGTGGGTTTGGATCGCCCGATCGAGCACTCGCAGAGCCATGGCCGGTGTCGCCACCTTGATCGCAGAGATCTCGGTAGCAGCGCCTTTGTTCCCTACGTTGTCCATCAGCCACGCCGTCTTGAGAACCAGTAACCGGGCTTGCTCGATCTCGATGCGGCTGTCGGCGATCCATTCGCGCACGACACCCCGATCAGAGATCGGGCCACCGAAGGCAACCCGAGCTTGTGCTCGCTCACACATCATCTCGAGCGCTCGTTCGGCCATACCGATGAGCCGCATGCAGTGATGGATTCGGCCGGGTCCAAGTCGCGCCTGCGCTATGGCAAAGCCGCCGCCCTCCTCGCCAATGATGCTCGTCACCGGCACGCGCACGTCTTCGAGCAACACCTCGGCGTGTCCGTGTGGGGCATCGTCGTAGCCAAACACTTGTAGTGGACGTACAACGGTCAGACCGGGTGAATCCATCGGGACCGCAATCTGGCTTTGTTGTTGATGACGCGACGCGTCCGGGTCGGTCTTGCCCATCAGAATCATGACCTTGCAATGAGGGTGCATGGCTCCCGAGGTCCACCACTTTCGCCCATTGATCACATAGTCATCACCCTCGCGCACGATCGACGTTTCGATATTGGTCGCATCCGAGGACGCAACAGCTGGTTCGGTCATGCCAAAGCACGAACGAATCTCTCCTGCGAGCAGAGGAACCAGCCATCGGTCCTTTTGCTCGTCCGAACCAAAATCGTGGAAGACCTCCATGTTGCCGGTGTCTGGTGCGGAGCAGTTGAACACCTCGGGTGCCAGATGCACCGAGCGTCCGGTGATCTCAGCCAGCGGCGCGTATTCGAGGTTCGTGAGCCCGGCCCCCTCATCGGCGCGAGGCAGAAACAAGTTCCACAAACCAGCGTCTTTCGCCTTCACCTTGAGGTCTTCGATGATCTGCGGTTGCTTCCACCGATCAGCGTCGACCTGCTCATTGAGCAGCCCCTCATTTGGGTACACATGGGCATCCATGAAGGCTTCGACCTGGTCGATCAGAGCGGCGGTTTTGACCGTGTACGCAAAATCCATAGTTCCCCCAGAACAGAGTGCTTCCGGGGTGGACACTAGCGGCAGGGCGATTGCGATTAGGCTCTGGCCATGCGCAGCAACTGGATACGCGCTTGGCTTGCCGCCGTTGCCTTGGTGGTCGCAGCAGCGGCCGTGGCACGAGATCGCGTGAGCTGGCTGCTCACCGTCGAAGAACCGGTCTTGGACTGGCTACTCGACGGCACCGATACGAGTAGGTGGGAAGCCGCGTCGGTAATCAGTTCGCCAACGGTGTTGATCGTGGGCACGGTCGCGCTTGTTTTGCTTGGACTTTGGCTCGACTGGCGAGTCGCTGTAGCCGTCGTTGTTACCTCCATCATCGGTACGGTCACGGCGCAGCTCCTACAGTCCGTGGTCGGCCGCGCCGCACCCACTCCCGAGTTCGGCACCGGTTCCTTCCCGAGCCTCGAAGTGACCCAAACGGGGGTCTTCTGGGGCTTAGTAGTCCTGATGTGTTGGTGGCTACGGCTGCCGCGCCTGGTGTGGCACATCGTGGTCGAAGTGGCCGTCGTGCTGACGATCGTGGTCGCAATCCGTCAAATTCTCTCCGGCGAGATCTGGCCAAGCGATGCCGTCGGCTCTGCGTTGGTCATCGCATTGTCGCTGATCAGCGCCGCCTTGGTCTTCGAAGCAAACCCGGTCGAATTCCCGTGGAGCCGTAAAGCGCGAGCGAGCAAGGAACCCAAGAGCAGCGCCATCGTTTCGAGTTCGTCCTCATGACCGCCCTCATGAAAACCGCTGCCCTTCTGCTCACTCTGATGCTCATCGCTGCTGCGTGTGCATCGGACTCATCGACATTGTCCGATGCAGCCGACACCGGAGCGTCAGTTTCCGTCGTCGAAGCAGACCCCGAAGGCGAGGACCCGGTCGACGACGCCGAGGAACCGGACGCCGCAAGCGAGCCGATTACCGACGAAACACCGGAGCAGCCCGTGACCGTTGACGACTCCTCAGATGACGCACTTCGAACCGGCTCAGCTGCCGGCGAGGCGACCTTTGGCGAAGACTTCCCCGACATCATTGCGGTGCAGGCCACACAAGATGATTCAGGCAGCTGGCGCTTCGACGTCACCGTCTCATCTCCCTACGACACCCCACAGCGTTACGCCGACGCGTGGCGAGTCGTCGATCCTGATGGCAACGAGCTCGGCATACGAGTACTGGCCCACGACCACGCAAACGAGCAACCGTTCACCCGCTCGCAAACAGGTATCGAGATCGCGGATGACATTTCTGAAGTGACGGTTCAAGGCCGCGACCGATCCAATGGTTGGGGTGGCGGCGAGCTCGTCGTTGCGCTCGGCTAGCCCCGACCCCGCTGTCGGTTCACGGGGCGTGCCCGAAGTTCGACCTCGATGTGTGCGCCATATAGACCCTGACCAGCTTCAGCGTTGGGGTCATCGTGCCGGTCGATATCAACAACCTCAGTAGGATCGTCGAGTTCGCCCACACCCTCGGCACGCTCGCGCAATGTTGCCTCAGCCATCGCACGTGCAACCGCCACAGCGTCATCGATCGCCACGTCGGGGTCGGTGACCATCGTCGAACCGTTCGCCGACACCACCCGGTAACTGCCAGGACCGTCCACCTGCACCTCAGCTCGAGCCCGAGCCACAACACTGCCTGCTGCAGCACCCACGGCGTTGGCCACCGCAAACTCTTCGGGGACCACGAGCTGAGCGCCGATGCGTTGCGCGACTTCGGGATAGAAAACCCCGGCGGGTCCGCCGACGGCGACCAGCGGAATCGCCGTCGTCAATGACACCTGTACCGAGCCAAGGCCGAACTCACCCGACATTGCCGCATCGAGGATGGGGTTGTCCCAGACATCGGCGACTTCGCCATCCAAAGCGACTTCAAGTACACAACCTGCGCTTCGCCGAGCCATCTCCGATCGCACACGCCCGGCAAACGTCGCACCATCCTCGCCCGTGTACCACCCATAGAGCTCTGCGCCGACCTCTGCGGCTTCGCGCATCCAGGTTTCCTGCAATCCCAGAACGTGCGCCGCGTCAGATGGCGTGAAGCCCGCGATGGTGAGCACCCCTCGAGCCACCAGCTGATCCAGGGTCCGACGTTGGACTGCGCCAGCGGCAACATCGTCCAGCGGTACCACTGCTCGCGTATTTTGGCCGCTGCTGTTCTGGACCCGCTCGAGGATGCGACGCTCGATATCGGAGCGAAGGTCACCTGCTGAAGAACCGGACCTGTGGCCAATCACGAAGACCCCGGCGAGATCTCGAGAAGGTGGGTCGGCCATTTGGCTACGGAGCACGTCGACGACGCCGGGATGATCGACCGCGAGCAGCGACAGTGGCACCCGCCGGGTTGGGCCAAGCTGAATCATCTCTTTGTCGGTAACGACCGCACTATCGCCCCCGAGGCCGGTGGTTCGCACATCGATCGCCTCGACCATCGTTCGCCATCCGCCAACGCGTGCCCCGTCGCTCGCCAGACGTGGGCGCCCACCGATCAAGCGGCCAACGTCGGTAGTGGTACCTCCGACATCGCTCATAACGAAATCGTCCAGGTTCGACAGTGTGGCGGCCCCGACAATGGACGCCGCCGGACCGGAAAGCACGGTCTCGATTGGGCGGCGCGCAACGGCGGAGGCAACAGCGAGCGACCCGTCGCCCTTGGCGACCAAGATCGGCGCGGAAATCCCGAGTGCCCCAACGGAATCTTCGACCGCGGTGATCAGGTCGCTCACGCGTGACAGGAGACGAGCGTTGAGCGCAGCGGTCAGGGCTCGGCGCGGCGCATCGAGGGAATCACTTAAGGAGGACGACACGGTGACCGGAAGCTTCGTCGCCGAGAGAACCCGCTCTCGTATGGCATGTTCGTGAGAGGGGTTTCGAACAGCAAAGGTGGAGGCGACGGCAACAGCGCTTACCGACCCAGCGTGGGTCGTGAGGATCTCGTCTACGACGTCGATGTCGAGTGGGGCTTTCTCGTTGCCGTAGTGATCGTGACCACCATCGACCTGTGCCACCACGGCGTCGGTGAACGCCGATGCGATTCCCGTGCGGTGTGTCATCTGCTCGTCGAAGCCGACGAGCAACACCAGCACCGAACTACCGCGGCCCTCGACTACCGCATTGGTCGCCAAGGTCGTGGAGATCGATACCAACGTGACCGCGTCCGAGTCGACGCCGTCCATCACGGCCGCAAGCGCGTTGGATACACCAATGGAAAGGTCATCTGGTGTGGTCAGCGCCTTTGCCGAACGCACGACCGCATCATTGGATGCATCGAGCAAGACTGCATCGGTAAAAGTGCCGCCGGTATCGACGCCAAGCAAGAGGTGAGAGGGGTTTGCGTTGAGTACGGCCACGGCGCTCTAGCGTGGCAGACTTTCGTCTCATGGTCGAAGCCCTACGAAATCCCCGCCTCCAAGGATTTGGAACCACGATCTTTGCCGAGATGAGTGCTTTGGCGCTCAAGACCGATTCGGTCAACCTCGGCCAAGGGTTTCCCGACACCGACGGCCCACGCGAAGTTGCCGAAGTTGCGGCCCGGGCCGTAATGGAGGGACCGAACCAATACCCTCCCCTGCCCGGCCAGCCGGACCTGCGCTCTGCAGTGGCCGAACATCAGCAGCGTTTCTATGGGCTGAGTTATGACCCCGACACCGAAGTCCTGATTACTGCCGGCGCGACCGAGGCCATCGCTGGTGCGGTTCTTGCCCTGTGCGATCACGGCGACGAGGTCATCACCTTCGAACCCACCTACGACAGCTACTCGGCGACCAGTGCGATGGCAGGGGCAACCGAGAAGCCGGTGCTGTTACACGGGCCAGATTGGCGATTCGACCGAGATCAGTTCACTGCAGCCATGTCGGAGAACACCCGTGCCATTCTCCTGAACACACCACACAACCCGACCGGCAAAGTGTTCACCCGAGACGAGCTCGAATGGATCGCAGAACAAGCCATCGAACACGACCTCGTCATCATCAGCGACGACGTCTATCAACACATGGTCTTCGATGGGGAACACATCCCGATGGCGGCATTACCGGGGATGCGGGAGCGAACCATCAGCATCGGCTCCGCCGGTAAAAGCTTTTCATTCACGGGTTGGAAGATCGGCTGGGTGACCGCACCGCCCGAACTACGCAACGCAGTGATGACCGCCAAGCAGTTCCTCACGTTCGTGAATGCTGCGCCGTTGCAGCCTGCGATCGCGGCCGGTCTCCGACTCGGCGACGACTACTTCGATCAACTGCGAGATGATCTACTTGCCAAGCGTGACCGCCTCGCCTCTGGCTTGAAGGCTGCGGGCTTCGACGTGCTCCACACGCAAGGCACGTACTTCCTCACCTGCGATATTCGTGGCATCGCCGAGCGCACAGGGTTGCCAAACACCAGCATCGAATTTTGCCTCGCGCTACCCGAGGCGTGTGGGGTGGTCGCGGTGCCGAGTGAGGTCTTCTACCGAACCAAAGAAACCGGACGCCACTACGTACGATTTGCCTTCTGCAAGAAAGACGAAGTCCTCGACGAAGCAATCAGCAGGCTGTCCACGCTCGAAAGATCTGTCCCTTTCTAGGAACCTATTCGGTATCAAACGGGGGACAAATCTTTTCAGGTTGAGTGGCTAACCGCTACGGCGACGGTTGCGGCGTCGTGGTTCGCGTGATGCGCCGTCAGCTTCGTCGACCAGTGGCGGTCCGGGGGCCGGGATGTCTTCGGGTTCGTGGGTCCCGTCGATCACCCTGCGCATGAGGGCGAGGTGATCGGTCTCGGTTCCACAGCATCCGCCGATGATCTCCACACCCAAGTCCATCATGCGCTTTGTATGCGCGGCCATAACCTCGGGCGAACCGGTGTACACCAGCTCGTCGCCTTTGAACTCGGGCACCCCCGCGTTGGCCATCACGATCACCGGTGTGTCGCCAGAACCTGCGACCAATGCAGCGACCGCTGCTTCGGTCTGTGCGACATTGTTGCCGCAATTGGCTCCGATCGCTGCGAGACCAAGATCGGTCAGCCGCTTGGCTGCCTCGGTACCGGTCACGCCCATCATGGTGTGACCAGCCGTGTCGTAGCTCATCGTGGCCGCTATCGGCAGGCCGCTCGCCGAGCGTGCGCCAGCGACGGCCGCTTCTACTTCCTCGAGGCTCGACATCGTCTCGATCCACAAGAGATCGGCGCCACCTTCGGTCAACCCCACCGCCTGTTCGGCAAAGGCAGCAGCTGCGGTCTCCGGAGTCATCTCGCCCATTGGTTCAAGCAATTCGCCAGAAGGCCCCATCGAACCGGCGACCACGATTGGCCGGTCGCTCGCATCGGCGGCGGTGCGACCGACCTGGGCGGCAGCCCGGTTGAGTTCGATGACCCGGTCGTCGAGCTTGTGCAGCTTCAAACGGAACGCAGTGCCGCCAAAGGAGTTGGTCAAAATGATGTCCGAACCAGCTTTGATGTATCCCAAGTGGACATCGATGACCCGGTCAGGAATGTCCACATTCCATTCCTCGGGTGGGTCGCCGGCGGTCAAACCGCGAGCAAATAGCTCGGTTCCCATTGCGCCGTCCACCAGGACATGTGCGTGTTCGCGAAGAAGTTCGTCAAGTGATGTCGTCACAATGCCTACCCTTCACTTGAAAATATCTCCTCCTGCAAGATCATAAACAGTGCTTCAGCCCCACTCGGGTCCGGTGATTCGAGCGCTTCTAGCGCTGCGTCCTCACCCAAGCGCTCCACAGCAGAAGCCGCGAAGCGCTGACAGGCCTCACCGAGCGCATCGCTGGAAAGCCCAGGGTTGAGTTGTGGACCTACGGCAATGCACACCTCTCGCAGAATTGTCGTTGCCTCGGTATCGGCACGTTCGCATACTACGCGATCCTCTGGATACGAGATGTCGAGCAACACGTCATGAACCGCTTGGTTGACACAAGGATTCGCCGGATAGACCGTGTGCGACGCGTGATCGACCTCGACAAGAAACCCGTTGGCAAGTGTCTCCTCGACGAGCTCCTCGGACTCACCAAAGGACGTCACCGGGTCCGACGTGTTGCCCACAACCAGAATCGGTACCCCTCCGCCGTCGAGGGGAACATCGAGTGCTGGTGTGCCCAGAACATCCATGAAATTGCACGGGGAGGAAGAGTTGTCCTCGACGGCGAAGATCAGGGGGAACTCCGCTGCAATCTCCTCTTCGACCTCTAAGAATTGTTCGGCCACATCGAGGCGCGTCTGGCGGTCCTGGTCGGGGCGTAGCGCCCAGCCATCGAGACAGTTGATGTGCGCAGTGATGTTGACCGCGCCCGGGTCGGGACCGAGCTGAAATTCGGCAAGGCTGGAGAACAGTGTCGGATCGTCTCGCTCCTGAAGATCTGCGAGCGCCTGCCATAGCGTTGGCCATGAGGCTTCGTTATACAGCGGCGTGATGAGGCCGAGGAAACCTGCGGTTGGATTGTTTGCATTGGCGTCGTTCACGATGGACAACTTGTCGACGGTGTCGAGGTAGAACCCGGTCGGGTCGCCGCCATTGAAGATGGGGCATGTGTCGCTGTCGCACGCGGCGAGCGCCTCGGCAAGCAGATCCTCGATCGGTGCAATTTCCTCTCGGGCTGATTCGAGTCGAGCGTCGAAGTCGGAGATGTCATCGATTGGATTGTCCGCGCCATCGATCACCATGGCCCGCACGTTGTCGGGGAACAGCGTTGCGTACCACACGCCGATCAAGGACCCGTAGGAATAGCCCAGGTAGGAGATCTGTTCTTCGCCGAGCGCCCGACGGATCTCGTCCATGTCGCGAACGACATACCCGGTGTGGATCAGCCCGGCAGCTTCGCCTATCGAATCGACGCACAGTTGGACCGCAGCCTCGGCTGCGGCAATTTCGTCTGGTTCATCGATGAGTTCGTCGATGGCCGAGAGTGCCTCGAGCTGCTCTCCCGATTCACCGCACGCAAATGCAGGCTCGGAGTCACCCACGCCTCGGGGGTCGAAGCCAATGACGTCGAAACGGTCCGTAACTTCGGCCGGGAAGCTGCCTACCGCAAACCTTTCCGCGAGATCGGTTCCTGGCGCGCCCGGGCCTCCGGGGTTGACCAAGAGCACGCCGATACGTTCGTCGGGGTTTCCGGCGGGCACGCGGTTGATCGCGATGGAGATCGTCTCGCCGTCGGTGACGCGATAGTCGAGCGGCACATCGAGGGTGCCACATTCGATGCTGCCGCATGGCTCCCACGCGACCGATCCCACCACTCGTTCGATCGCAGGCTCGTCTGCGGTGCTGTCGGTATCGGCGTCTTGCGTATCGCCGGTCGCAAGATCGGGCTCAGTCTCGGACGCCTCGGTGGTATCGGTCTCTTGTTGAGACTCGGCAACCGTCGTCGATGACGTCGCATCTGCCGCACCGTTTGCGGAGTCGTCCGCGCTGCCACACGCCGAAGCGAGGGCGGCGAGGGCCGCGAAGGCGGCTATTGCCCGGCGTCTACCTGGACCTGTCCGGCGAGGGTGTACTGGTTGAAGAATTCCCATGCGATCTCCGTTGCTGAGATATCGGTATTGGTGAATCCCAGCGATGGGATCGCCGCAGAAATCGCGCTACCGGGCCACGTGTGGCCTCCGCCTTCGATTGTGTAAAAGCCGAGAGGAACGTCATCGGTGCAACCCGTATAAGAGGTCAATGTAATTTCGGCCGTGACTTCCAGATCGGTTGACTCGGTGCAGCCACTTGAGTCTGCGAACTCTGCGAACTCATCGGGGATTACTTGCTCGAAGAAATCGCCAGCATCTTCGGAGCCGTCGAGTGTCGACTCTCCGCCGCCGTTAAATGGAACCACCGTGTCGGCCGTACCGTGGAAAGCGAGGTATGGCACCGCACGGGTGGGCGAGCAGGACTCGTGATGGGTTACCCCAGCGACCGACACAGCGGCAGCGATTCGCTCACTGAGTTCGCACACCAGCGTTGAGGTGAAGAGCCCTCCGTTGGACATTCCGGTCGCATAGATACGGGCAGGGTCGATGCAGATACGCGAGGCGAGATCATCGATGAGGTCGACGGTAAAGGCAATATCGTCGCGCGCTGGATCTTCGAACTGTGGGAGTTCCCAGGACGGGCGGCCCGTCGGGTCGAGCAGTCCGGTCGGTTGGACGGATAGGAAGCCTTGGAGTTCGCCGGTTTCAGCCCAACCACTGAAGACTGCCTGCTGGCCACCGTTGCTTCCAATACCGTGGAAATCGAGCACGACAGGGACCGGAGATCCGTCATAGGCGCTCGGCACTCTGAGCTGGTACTCGTATTCGTTCCCACCCGAGGTCAACGAGTTCGTCGCAAGACCAACCGACACGTCGGGGAGACCCGAGCAGGCCGGTTCGAGCGATACCGGGCCAAACACCGGACGCTCAGCCACTGGTGGTTCTGTCGTGGTTGAGGAGGACGTAGCCGTCTCGGCTGGCTCTTGTTCGACTTGGTCGGCCTCGATCGCTGACTCGTCTGGCTCGTCGGCGGGTGCCTCGGTCGTGGTCGTCGTCGTTGCAGTTTCCTGCTCAGACGGGGTGTCCTGGGCGGGCGAGGCGGCGTTGTCGGCCGAGGAGCCGCACGACGCCGCCACCAGCGCAAACACGACGACTGCAATGGCGTATCGCAGTTTCATCACGTTGCCTACCGTAGTCGAGCGTCCTTGGTGACCTCGGTCAGGACCGCTCTTGGATTTCGGCACCGTTACCGCGAACAACCTCGTCATCACGGATGATTTCGATCTCGCCGACGTCGAGGTCCACCTCGAGAATCACGTGCGGGTCGGACTCGTCAACGAGAACCTCGGCGTTTATACCGTCGTCTGATTGCCCGAGCACGTCGATGTCACCGGCGTCCACTGATGCCTCGATCTGCACCCGAATGTCCTCGGGAAGCAGGACCGTGATCTCCCCGGCGTCGAGCGACACCCGTAAACTCTCTGCGGTAACCGGGTCCTCGGGGAAGTCAATCTCTCGCAGATCGACGATGAGCTCCCCAACATCCTGGGAAATCACTGCTGGGATTTCATCCTGTGGGGTCACTCGGCGCGAGGTGGTGTCGAAATCGAACTCTCCGTCGAAGATCACGGCAAAGGCGATGAGCAGTACAGCAATCAGTGCCAAGAGCGCGAGGCCGAGCGCCCCGAACAAGCCGATCTTTGCCACCCGACGAGTCCGAGAGCGAGGCTCGACCACCTGTTGGGCGACCGGTGGGGCTACAAAAGGCGCCGCTGGTTCCGAGGCGCCTAGACCACCGAGCGGGGCTCCATAGACCGGGCCAGCCGTTCCGTCAGAGTTTGCGGGGATCACTGCTTCAACCGGTCGTGGGCTTTGCGTCAGCATCCACACCCCAGCCGCAATGAGCGCCAGGGGAACGATGATCGCCGCCGCCCGACCAGACCCGATGCCGATGGCGATGAGCGCCGCAAGACCGAGCAAGCCGAACCCAAGATCGCGATTGCTTAGCCCACCGGCTCGGGCGAACCGTCCTGTCGATCGCACGGGTGGCCACGCTGCAGCACGCGGGATAATCAGCCACGCAAACAAGTAGCCAGCGAGCGCAGTGCCACCGGTCATGAATCCAATAATGATGAACCCAAGACGGGTGAGAGCCACATCCCAGCCGTAGCGATTTGCCACGCCTGAGAGCACGCCGCCAAACGTGGCGTTGGGATCTCGAACCAGTCGATCCTCGATCACCGCGTTGTGGGGCGGAGGTGGGGTCGCTGTTTGCGCGGACGGAAATTCCTGTGTGTGGTCTGCGTCAGCGAAAGGCGCGTCACTCATCGGCGGTTCATCTGCGACTGAGGCAGATACTGGCTCGGCGTCGTGGACACCATCGGCAGCGGCTGCGTCGTCGACTTCGAAGTCGTCGCTGGGGTTGTGTGATTCGGGCATGTCGTTGTTTGTGTTTTCATCCATGATCTCATCAAAGTCAGCGAACCGCTTGCTGACCATCGGGTGACCCACGGATCCGCCCCTACTTTTCGTAGAGCGCATCAGGGTCATCTCGGGGTTTACCCCTGATGCGGATACGCCGCCGGAGTGAGATGATGTATGCGTGACCTGGCCCGCCCCACCGATCGACGGCATT
This sequence comes from uncultured Acidimicrobiales bacterium, assembly GCA_964441145.1. Classification (GTDB taxonomy): domain Bacteria; phylum Actinomycetota; class Acidimicrobiia; order Acidimicrobiales; family SHLQ01; genus SHLQ01. Next base: position 10,143 of record CAYTUB010000001.1, on the reverse strand, counting down.
ACCCCCCGTGGACCACGGTGGCAGGTGCCGCGCATCGACCGCAACAACCGCGTCCTTGGTGGGGTTGCCGCAGCTATCGCCCACGAGATTGGTGTGCAACCGCTGGTGATCCGCGTCGCCTTCGCCGCCTTGACCCTCGTCGTTGGTTGGGGGCTGCTGCTCTACGTGTTTGCCTGGGGCACCCTGGTGCTGCTCACCTCCTCGGAAATCAGCCCGTACCGACCAACACCAAAGGGCGCCACCAGCGTTCACCGCCATGTAGCCGTCGTGCTCATTGTGGTGGGGTTGATCGTGGCACTCGGACAGGTAACCCCCAGCGGATTCACCTCGGTTAGCTGGCCGTTGGGGTTCGTGCTCGCGGGCGGTCTTATCGCCTGGTCTCGTGGGGCTACCGATCAGGTCGATGGTGGCCTATCGACGGTGGCTCGAATCATCGCTGGCATCGTTGTTGCTGTCGGCGGCTTGCTCGCCTTCGCTGCGCTTTCGTACTCCTTCACCCAAGCAGCTGTCGCATTGGTGTTTGGTGTGGCCGTCCTTGGAGGCATCGTGCTCATCGCCGCTCCATCGATGGTGCGCATGGCCAGGTCGCTCGACGACGAACGGTTGGATCGCATTCGGTTGGACGAGCGGGCCCGCATCTCCGCCCACCTCCACGACTCGGTATTGCAGACACTCACGCTGATTCAGCAAAATGCCGATGACCCCACCCGCACCACTCAGCTCGCTCGACGACAAGAACGAGAGCTACGAGGCTGGCTCTACGGACCGACAGCGCCAGCACCCGGCGGATTGCTCCTGGGTCCAGCGTTGGAAAGCGCAGCGCTCGAGGTTGAGGCGCTGCACGGCGTCACCATTGATGTTGTCGCCGTGGGCGACTCAGGCGACCCCGTTCCAGAAGGTGGCAGCGCACTTATCGGCGCCGCCCGAGAGGCGATGATCAATGCGGCTCGACACGCCCAAGTCGAACGGATAGACGTCTTTGCGGAACGTCGTCCCGATGGCATCGACGTCTTTGTTCGTGACACCGGTGTGGGATTCGACCCTGGCCAAGTCGCAAACGGGCGCAAGGGACTCTCCGAATCGATCGCCGCTCGGATGGAACGAGCGGGAGGGTCCGCCACGATTCATTCCGAGGTCGGCCAGGGCACCGAAGTCGAACTCGCCCTTCCCTCCACCGAGGATGCCCCATGACCACGCTCGTGCTGGTCGATGACCATGCGCTCGTCCGTGCTGGTGTGCGCGCTGGCCTCGCCGACCACTTCACGATCGTTGGCGAAGCTGGCGATATCCCCGAGGCGATCGATGTCATCGCCCGTGAGAAGCCGGACGTCGTCGTATGCGATGTCCACCTTCCGAGCGGCACCGCGACCGACGTCATTGTTGGTTGCGTCGATCGCGGGATTACGACGCGATTCTTGGCGCTCTCGGTGTCGGATGCGGCCGAAGATGTGATCTCGGTGATCCGAGCGGGCGCCCGCGGCTACATCACCAAGAACACGAGCGGCGAGGACCTTGTCGATGCCGTGCGTCGGGTCACCGATGGCGATGCCGTGTTCTCGCCCCGGTTGGCGGGCTTCGTGCTCGATGCCTTCTCCACGGACCTGTCGACCTCGGCGACCGACCCTGAACTCGATCAGCTGACGCCCCGCGAACAGGAAGTCATGCGGCTACTGGCGCGCGGCTACGCCTATAAGGAGATCGCTCGCCGGCTGACCATCTCGATCAAGACGGTCGAATCCCACGCCAGCGCCGTGCTGCGAAAGCTGCAACTCTCGAACCGCAACGAGCTCACGCGTTGGGCCGCCGACCGTCGCATTTTGTGATGCTCAGCTGGCAAAGAACGGCGAGTCGGCGGCCATGTCGGCAGTCTTTGCCCACGTTGGGCTGACGAAGAGCACGACCTGATCCGCACCGTCGAGAAATTCGAGCCACCGCTCCCCTTCTTGTTCGCCGAGGTAGCGATTGGTAGCGAGGCGGTACTCCTCGGAGAGACCATCGACGCGCGCAAGTCGAACGGTTCCGCGTAACTTCAGGCTCTTGTAGGGAAACTCATTAGTGTCGATCGTGACCGCGACAACGGTGCCGTCGGTGATGTCATCGAGCTTCTGTGCACCTCGAAACGTGGTCATGGCCAACTCGGTTCCGGTCCAGTGAAACCAGATCGGCACCACGTGCGGCCTCGAGCCAGCACCTACCCAGGCAAGCCGCGCTGGAATGGCCGCGGCCAACAACCCTTCCACGAGCGGCGAAAGTGGTTGGCGAAGCGGAACGGGTAGAACGTGTGAATCGGGCACGTGGTGACCGTAGCAACCACGTCGACGGGTGACCACGAAACAACATACGATCAGAACAGCGTCATGGACAGAGAACTCGACAACCAGACCGACCGGGCCAACGTCGTAATCGTCGGGGCTGGAGTTGGCGGACTTACCGCAGCGGTGCAGCTGTTCTCACAGGGAGTGCCGTTTCGGATTCTCGAAGCCCGGGAGCGGACGGGGGGACGTCTGCTGTCGATCCCGGCGGGAGGTGGGCGTCTGGACCTTGGCGCCACCTGGTTCTGGCCCAACGAGAGCCGGATCAACGCGCTTGTGCGAGACGCTGGTCTCCGCTCCTTCCCCCAGCACCTCGACGGCGACATGATGTATCAGGCCGGAACCGTGCAGCGAATTCCAGGCAACCAACTCGATGTTGCATCCGGCCGGATCGCAGATGGCATGCAGTCGATTACCGATGCACTTGAGTCTTCACTCCCGAAGGATTGGATCAGTCTCGGCGTAGTCGTCACCGGCATCGAACGTGCCGTCGCGGGGATGACGGTCCACACCGATGTCGAAGCGGTCGAAGCCTCCCATGTCGTCTTGGCCGTGCCGCCTGCACTAGCGCTACAGACAATCGACTTTGGCGAAGGACTCGACCGTGACATCGCGACGATCGCTCGAACGACCCCGGTGTGGATGGGATCCACGGTCAAGGTCGTTGCCGTGTTCGAAGCAGCCTTTTGGCGGGACTCCGGTCTCGCCGGCGCGGCCTTCTCTCACGATGGCCCGATGCGCGAGATACATGACATGAGCGGCCCCGATGGCACTCCGGCAGCGCTGTTTGGGTTCTGCTCGATACCTCCAGGAGCGCCTGCACCAACCGAGCAGGAGGTCAGAGACCAATTCGCCGCGTTGTTCGGACCCGAAGGCGCTCGTGCCACCGAGATCCACGTTCACGACTGGAGGGCCGAGGAGCAAACGAGTCACGTTGCCACCCTTGGCCTCCAGAACTACGAGACCTATGGGCACCCGGCGTTCCAGGAACCGGCGATGGATGGCCGATTGCACTGGGCGAGCACGGAGACCTCTCCCATTGCGCCGGGCCATGTCGAAGGCGCACTCGTCGCAGGCGCCCGCGCCGCCGAAGCAATACTCGATGACCTACGATCGCCCTAGGGAGAACACATGACCAACGATCTTTCATTGCAGGCGCTCGCCGCGGAATACGACACCGCCTTGGGTTACACCGATGCGCTTTGGCAAGACCTGTCTCAAGACGAAACCCACTGGCGACCGAACGAGAACTCGAGTGCTATCGCATGGCACCTGGGCCATCAGGCGGCTGTTGCTCACTTCATGATCCGGAACTTGACGGCGGCCGAACCATCACCTGATCCCGAACTCGACGGCGTGATGGATAGCGCGACTGCCGAGACCCAGCGCGGCGATCTTCCAGAGCTCGCCCGCATCGGGGGCTACCGCGACGCCGTTGCTGAGCGGGTGCGTTTCCGAGTCGGCGAAATTGACGCCGGCCGCGTGGGAGCGCCCGAGCAACTCGTCAAGATCGCCGAGACCATGCTGACCGCGATCATTAATCACGAATACCAACATGCGAAGTGGGTAGGAGAGGTTCGTGTCGATCAGTTCAACAAACCTCTTCCCGCCATGCCCGACTCGCAGAACCTGAAGGAACTCGACGGCTACCTGATGATCTAACGGCTGGCATGGCGGCCCGTGATAACTTCACGCCCATGTCGGCGCCACCGCTTTGCTTTCTTCACATAGGCAAGACGGGCGGGACCTACCTGAAGTCGATAATTCGCCATAACACGCATCAATGGAACCGCGATCTTCACATCGATCGGCATCGCGATTCTCTGCGGTCGTCCCGCAAGAAGTTCGGCAAGGACCGCGAGCTGGCCTTCGTGATTCGAGACCCCCTCGAACGGTTCGTGTCTGCATTTCATTCACGCATGCGACAAGGGCGGCCGGTGCACAACTCGAAATGGACGACAGATGAAGCGGTGTCGTTCCTGTGGTTCGACAGTGCCGAAGCGCTCGCCATCGCCCTCGGCAGCACCGATGACCGACAACTTTCAGCGGCGCGTTTCGCGATGCAGAGCATCACGCATCTGGCGAAGGACTACAGCTGGTATCTCCACTCGGTGAAAGCACTAGACAAAGAACGGTCCCGAATCGCCATGTGCATCGATCTGGCAGACCTCAACGACAATCTGCCTGAGGTACTGGAACGTCTCGGCATCCCTACTTATGAGCTACCGCCAACGCCCGAGCTCCATGCCGCGCCATCACGGGTTGCTCCTCTATCCAATGAGGCGCAACAGAACTTGCGCCAGCACTGGGCAACCGAATTTGAGATCTACGAAGCCGCCAAGGCCATAGCCGACGAACACTGGCACTAACAGGTCCGCACGTCCGGCGGACATCCCCGGCTTCTCGAAGTGGTTCCCCGCTTCGCTCCCAACCATCACCGCCTCCGGCAGCGCGGACGTACAACTATCTAAAAAGAAACTCCTCCCTGGTGTGGTGCAACTACAGGCTTTGGTGCCTTATGGAGTGATGGACTGGGAGAACACGCACGAGGAATTAGCGGTGGGGTTCCGCGATTTCTTCACGTCCAGCGAGCCCACGATCCGCCGTGCACTCATCGGCCGCTTCGGCCCGGATCTCGGCAGAGAAGCAGCGGCGGAATCCTTTGCGGTGGTCTGGAAGTCTTGGGGTCGAGTCTCAACTATGGCGAACCCATCGGGCTACACCTATCGGGTCGGCCAGCGATGGGCGGCTCGCCAGCAGCGACTCGCCAGACAATCCACCGAGCGCACCCTGGACGCGCACATAGACCACACCACCGATGTGGACCTCGCCGACGCTCTCCAGACCCTTAGTCCGCGCCAACGCCAGGCGGTAATCCTCGTTGAGGGATTCGCCATGACTCACGCCGAAGTGGCTGGCCTACTCGGCTGCAAGCGGACGACCGTACAGAACCATCTCGAGCGAGGGCTCGCCCGCCTTCGCGCGCAATTGGAGGCTGATCATGCAACTTCATGACCGAATCGCCGAGCATGTCGAGACCTCGGCGCGTCCGCTCACGCTGGATGACATTGAGGCGCGACTCCTCCCACAGATCGATTACGAACTTCCCCACCGCCGACGCCCCACAAAGCTGGCTTTGACGGCGGCGGCTGTGCTGATGGTGATCGCAGCCACTGGCGTCGCGCTCACACAGCTGCGCAATGACGCCGACCTAACGACCGCAGATGCTTCTCCGGCTCCGGTCTTTGCTGCACTTCCGGGGCCGCTCGACGAGCTCCAATGGGCACAACACATCGACCCGTTCCCAGCTCTCGACGCTGACGCTTCGGTCGTTGTGCGAGATCTCATCTCGTCGGGCGACCGGGCGTGGGTCGCTGGCTTCGAGTGGAAGATCAACGATGCATTGGAGACCAAGAAACGAGGTGCGATTTGGGAGACAGTCGATGGAATCACATGGACTCCGGTTTCCGGGCCCTTCGGTGACTTCGATGCACTGCCCGGCACAGCGATACCCGCGGGCGTCTCCTTCAGCCACCTCGTCATGAGCAACAGCCGCCCCCTCGCGTTCGGCAACGACTTCTCCGACACGATCTCACCGGTCGCCGTTCGGCTGGCCGACGGCGGTTCGACATGGGAACGCCTAAATCTCGGTGACCTCGGAGGCGTAGAGATTCTGCGAGGCGCTGCCTTCGGCGAACGCGTAGCAGCTCTCGTAGCACTCGATCCCAACGGCCGACGGCAAACGGTGGGCCTCGCCGAATCCATCGATGGTGGCACGACCTGGGAACTGACGGCGGCTCCGTTCGCTGATGCCGACCTCGAAGACATCGACCTGGCCGTGGGCGAGAACACCACGGTCGTCGTCGAGCGCTTCACATCGTGGACACGCAGCCACGGAACAGAGACCTGGGACGAATCGGCGATACTCGACAGGTCCGCCGACCTCAGATTCGTAGACGTCGACGTCACCGAAGCGGGATTTGTGGTGAGCCTGAGTTCGGGGTCCTCTGGAGTATCACAAACGGAAGGCTTTCTTTCCGCGGACGGAAGAAGCTGGGAATTCGGTTTCGGAGCACGCGGTCTCTCTAACAACGAAGGGTCCGTTGCCCATATCGTCCACGATGACGGAACCTCAGCGTTGGTCAATGTCGGGACCAGTTCCAATGAACCGGTGCGGCTTTTCGCTATCCCCCAGAGGGCCCCGCTCGGAACGCCCATGCAGTTCGGCACTGCGGTCACGGGAACGATTCACGGCGACGAGGTTCTGGTTCTCGACTACCGGGCGGACATAGACACCCCACCATTGGTCTGGACGGGCCGAGCAACAGGGTAAGAGACCCCGGGCTATGCCTTGGTGACGTCCTGACTCTGCCAGGAATGGAGGCAGGCGTCCGCTGTGCTGCGGGTGGTTTCCCAGCCGAGCACTTCGTTTGCCTTGGTTGGGTCGGCGACGCATTCGGCGATGTCGCCGGCTCGGCGGTCGGTGACCTCAAAGGGGATCGTCATTCCGGTTGCGTCTTCGACTCCGGCGATGAGTTCGAACACACTCGTGCCGACACCTTGACCCAGGTTGAACGTCTCGTAGCCGTCTTGGGTTTCGAGGTGTTCGAGTGCAGCGACGTGACCTTCGACGAGGTCCATGATGTGGATGTAGTCGCGCACGCCGGTGCCGTCGGGGGTCGGCCAGTCGTTGCCGAACACCATGACCTTTTCACGGGCCCCAGTGGCGACCTCCATGATCATGGGCATGAGGTTGTTGGGCTTCCCAATGGGAGCCTCGGCGACCTTGCCAGATTCATGCGCCCCGACCGGGTTGAAGTAGCGCAGCGACGTGATCTTCCACTGGTCGTCGGCCGCTGAAACATCGCGAAGGATGACCTCGATCATCTGCTTGGTCATGCCGTAGGGGTTCGTTGCTCCAATGCCAGCGCCCTCGGGAATCGGGCACGACTCCGGGTCGCCGTAGACGGTGGCTGACGAGGAGAATACGAACTTCCAGACACCTGCGGCACGCATTGCCTCGAGGGTGGCCATGGCCGAGCCAAGGTTGTTGCGGTAGTACTCGAGCGGCATATCCATCGACTCGCCGACGGCCTTCAAGGCCGCCATGTGAATGACCGCGGTGACCGAATTGTCTGTCATCACCTTGGTGAGAAGCGAAACGTCTGTTGCGTCTCCTTCCACGACGGTGATGTCGGTCTCGGTGAGCTCCTGGACTACTTCGAGGGCTCCTGGTTTGGAGTTGACGAAGTTGTCGACCACGACCACGTTGTGGCCTGCATTGATCAAAGCGATCGCCGTATGACTACCGATGTATCCGGCACCGCCAGTTACGAGAACTGTTTCGCTCATGTCTTTTCAATCCTTCTTTCCGCTGGGGTCCTATCGACCGCCTTCGGCTGCGCTAAACATCTTGGCCACCACCGATCGCTACTTCTGCGATACCAACAAGCTTTCCAGCCGGAGTGAAAAGCCCGTGTAAACCGCTGGGATTGAAACGCTACTGTCGTATCGATGCGGCAACTGAGCGACTTTCGCAAAACTGCAACACCGGTCATCGAACGCTTCGTCTCGGACAGCTTGACGCTTGCGAACAACCGATCGGCCCGTATCGGCGTGACACCGGCCCAACACAAGGTCGCCATAGACGTGACGGGGTTCCGTTCGTTCGTCGATGTCATGACACCCACCGAAGCCGACGAACTCGCCGAACTACTCGATGAGGCTCTCCGTGTAGATCCACATGCTGGGAAGGTGACCGTTGGTCAACTCAACTGCCCGGTTCGCCCTCCGGCGCGAGAGACTCGGACCGTGATCGCCAACCATCATCGAAGCCGAGTGCGAATGACCCGGCTTCGACTCACCCCACCTAGCCATTTCGCAACCCTTGTCTACGACATGGACGACAGCAACACCCAACTCTTTCGGGATGCCCTTCACGAGGCGGCCCGTCTATGTCGTTAGTTCTCGCTTCCGGTTCGCCGCGACGGTTGGCCCTTCTCAAAGAGCTCGGGCTCGACCCCATCGTCCGTGTCGCCGACATTGACGAGACCCCTCGAGTTGGCGAAGCGGCCAGCGACTATGTCGAGCGTCTCGCGATCGAGAAGGGCGCTGCAGTCGAATCAGGGGCCGACGAGATCGTCATCTCCGCGGACACGATCGTCGTCCTCGACGCAGAACTGCTCGGCAAGCCGGTCAACGACGCTGAGGCAGCATCAATGCTCGGACGGTTGTCTGGCCGAACTCACGAGGTGATGACCGGCGTCGCGGTTCGTCGTGGCGACCATGTGCAGTCCTTCGTCGAAACCACCGTGGTGCATTTCGCCCCGATGTCCGCCGATGACATTGCCTGGTACGTGGCAACCGGGGAGCCAGCGGACAAAGCAGGCGCGTACGGCATGCAGGGCCGCGGCGGAGCATTCGTGGTCGCGATCGAGGGCAGCTACGACAACGTCATCGGCCTCCCCCGTCACCGCCTCCGTCCACTCATTTTCGACCCCATCTAGAGAATCTTCGAAGGATGCGGACCGTCCACCGGTCCCAGATCTTCGAAGAAAGAGTGGATTGTGCGGGCACACTGGAGAGATGGACGCATCCACTCCGTCGACTGCGGTCACCGATCTACCGTCCACACTGCAGATTGGTCGCCTAACCGTTTCGCCGCCTGTCGTGCTCGCGCCGATGGCTGGCGTCACCACTGCGCCGTACCGCACGCTGTGTCGCCGCTTCGGCAATGAGATGGCCTACGACGATGCGACCCAACCTCCAGGCGACGCGACCACAGCCGCCGGCGGGCTCTACGTGAACCAGATGATCACCGCTCGGGCGCTCATCGAGGGTCACAAGAAGATGCTGCACTCGGCGAAATATGCCGACGGTGAAACGCCCCGAAGTATTCAGTTGTATGGCACCGATCCGTACTGGATTGGCGAGGCGGTCAAGAAGCTCGTCAGCGAAGGCGCGGTCGATCACATCGACATGAACCTGGGCTGCCCAGTAGCCAAGATCACCAGGCACGGCGGCGGCAGCGCACTCCCCTGGCGCCATCATTTGTTGCGAGACATCGTTCGGGCCATGGTCTCCAACGCCGAGGACGTACCGGTAACGCTGAAGTTCCGGATCGGCATCGACGATGACCACATCACCATGCTCGACACCGGCAAGATCGCCGAAGACGAGGGCGCATCGGCCGTCGCGCTGCACGCCCGCACCGCCGAGCAGGCCTACTCGGGCACCGCCCGCTGGGACACGATCGCCGAACTCAAACAGCACGTGACTTCAATCCCCGTTCTCGGCAACGGCGACATCTGGGAAGCCTCCGACGCAATCGCCATGATGCAAGAAACTGGCTGCGACGGCGTCGTCATCGGCCGCGGATGCCTCGGCCGACCATGGCTGTTCCGTGAACTCACGCAAGGCCTCGCCGGCCGCGACATCACCCCGGCACCAAGCCTGCACGGGGTGGTCAAGATTATGACCACCCACCTCGATCTGCTCACCGAATGGCTCGGTGAGGATCGCGGAACCCGGGACTTCAGAAAGCACACCAGCTGGTATCTGAAGGGCTTCCCCGTCGGTGGCCAACTTCGTCAACAGATCAGCCAGATGAAGAGCCGCGATCAGATGCTTGAGCTCCTCAACTCACTAGCGGACGAAGAGTTCCCTCCCGAGGCTGCTCGCCTCACCCGCGGCCACAGCCACGGGCCCAAGCGAGTGATCTTGCCCTACGGCTGGCTCGACGACCGCGACAGCCGAATCCCACCCGGCGTCAAAGCCGACGCCTTCACCTCCGGCGGGTAAACACCCAAGATCTGTCCCCCAAAAGGTACCG